>DASQFA010000333.1:0-12176 GCA_035633375.1 Rubrivivax sp. | reverse complement strand
GGCACGGACTTTTCCTACCTGCACCTGTCGCCCGCCGGCGCGGTGCGCAGGCCGCCCGTGGACAGCCCGCCGGGCCAGACCAGCGACATGGCCTACACCCTGGTGCGCGTGCTCGACGACCAGGGTGGCGCCGTCGGGCCGTGGGCACCGCAGCTCGACGCGCAGCAGCTGCGCCTGGGTTTGCGCGCGATGATGAAGACCCGCGCCTTCGACGCGCGCATGTTCATCGCGCAGCGCCAGAAGAAGGTGTCGTTTTACATGCAGTGCCTGGGCGAGGAGGCCGTCGCCTGCGCCCATGCGCTGGCCCTGCAGGGCGGCGACATGTGCTTTCCGACCTATCGCCAGCAGGGTTTGTTGCTGGCACGAGATGACATCTCGATGGTCGAGCTGATGTGCCAGTTGCTGAGCAACGCGCGAGACCCGCTCAAGGGGCGGCAGTTGCCAGTGATGTATTCGTACAAGCGCGCCGGCTTCTTCTCGATCTCGGGCAACCTGGCCACGCAGACCATCCAGGCGGTGGGCTGGGCCATGGCGTCGGCCATCAAGGGCGACACGCGTATCGCATCGGCCTGGATCGGTGACGGGGCCACCGCCGAGGCGGATTTCCACACGGCGCTGACTTTCGCGCATGTCTATCGTGCACCGGTGATCCTGAACGTGGTCAACAACCAGTGGGCGATTTCGACCTTTCAGGCCATCGCCGGCGGCGAAGCCACCACCTTCGCGGCCCGAGGCGTGGGCTGCGGCATCGCATCGCTGCGCGTCGATGGCAATGATTTCCTCGCCGTCTACGCCGCCTCGGCGTGGGCCGCCGAACGCGCGCGCAGCAACCTCGGGCCGACCTTGATCGAATGGGTCAGCTATCGCGCCGGCGCGCATTCGACCTCGGACGATCCGTCGCGCTATCGCCCGGCCGACGACTGGCAACGCTTTCCGCTCGGCGACCCGATCGCGCGCCTGAAGCAGCACCTGATCGGCCTGGGCGTGTGGTCCGACCAGGAGCACGAGGCCACGCAGAAAGAACTCGACGCTCAGGTCAGCGCGGCGCTGAAGGAAGCGGCCTCCTACGGCTCGCTGCTGGATGGCCACATCCCGCCGCTGTCGACGATGTTCGAGGATGTCTACAAGGACATGCCGGCGCACCTGCAAGAGCAGATGCGCCAGGCGCAAGGCTGAGCATGGCACGCATGACCATGATCCAGGCCTTGCGCTCGGCGATGGACGTGATGCTGGAGCGCGACGACAACGTCGTCATCTACGGTCAGGACGTCGGCTACTTCGGGGGCGTGTTCCGCTGCACCGAAGGGCTGCAGGCCAAGTACGGGCGCACGCGCGTGTTCGACGCGCCGATCTCCGAGGGCGGCATCGTCGGCTCGGCGATCGGCATGGCGGCCTATGGCCTGCGGCCCGTGGTCGAGGTGCAGTTCGCCGACTACTTCTACCCGGCCTCGGACCAGATCGTCTCCGAGGCGGCACGGCTGCGCTACCGCTCGGCCGGTGACTTCACCGCGCCGATCACGATCCGCATGCCCTGCGGTGGCGGCATCTACGGCGGCCAGACCCACAGCCAGAGCCCGGAGGCACTGTTCACGCATGTCTGCGGGTTGCGCACGGTCATGCCGAGCAACCCCTACGATGCCAAGGGCCTGCTCATCGCGGCCATCGAGAACGACGATCCGGTGATCTTTCTCGAGCCCAAGCGGCTGTACAACGGCCCCTTCGACGGCCAGCATGACAAGCCGGTGGTGCCGTGGGCCTCGCACCCGATGGGCGAGGTGCCCGAGGGCCACTACAGCCTGCCGCTGGAATCGGCGGCGGTGTTCAGGCGCGGTACCGAGCTGACGGTGCTGACCTACGGCACGATGGTCTTCGTCAGCGAGACAGCCGCCGCGCAGTGCGGCATCGACGCCGAGATCATCGACCTGCGCAGCCTGTGGCCGCTGGACCTGCCGACGCTCATCGAATCGGTGAAGAAGACGCGCCGCTGCGTCGTCGTGCACGAGGCGACGCGCACCAGCGGTTTCGGCGCCGAACTGGTGGCGCTGGTGCAGGAACACTGTTTCTATCATCTCGAGGCGCCGGTCGAACGTGTCACCGGCTGGGACACGCCCTATCCCCATGCCCTGGAATGGGCCTACTTTCCGGGCCCGGCGCGGGTAGCGGCGGCCATGAAGCGGGCGCTGGAGCCGTGAGCGTTCACCTGATCAGGATGCCCGACCTTGGCGAAGGCATCGCCGAGGTCGAACTCGTCGCTTGGCATGTCGGGCCCGGCGACACCGTCGCCGAAGACCAGGTGCTGGCCGATGTCATGACCGACAAGGCCACGGTCGAGATTCCTTCGCCGGTGGCCGGCAAAGTGCTTTCGCTGGGCGGTGAGGTCGGCCAGATGCTGGCCGTGGGAGCCGACCTGATCCGCATCGATCTCGACGGCGCGGGGGCGGCGCCATCGGCACCAGCGGCGCCATCAGCGCCACCCGCCCCGGCGACACCATCGGCACCGCCGAGCACCGCGTCGAGTGTGCCGACCCTCGCCCAGTCGATCGCCGCGGCGCCAACCCCGGCCGCACCCGGCGCCCCGCCGGCCGCCTCGCTGACGACGACGCCGCCGCGCCGCAGCGAAGCGGCACAGCCGGCCCCACTGCAGCGGCCCATCGCCTCGCCGGCCGTGCGTGCGCGCGCCTGGGAGCTCGGCATCGACCTGAAGGACGTGGCCGCCAGCAGCGCTGCCGGGCGCATCGTGCAGGCCGATCTGCAGGCCCATCTGCAACGTGGCGGTGCGCGTGCACTGCCACCCGAGCCGGCCGGGCCGCGCGCGGCTGCTGGGGTGGATGTGACGCACGCCGTGAAGATCGTCGGCCTGCGCCGCAAGATTGCGCAGAAGATGCAGGAATCCAAGCGCCGCATTCCGCACTTCACCTATGTCGAGGAGGTCGATGTCAGCGCGCTGGAAGGCTTGCGCGAAGGCCTGAACTCGAAGTGGGGCGTGCCGCGCGGGCATCTCACGCTGCTGGCCTTCCTGATCCGCGCCGTGGTGCGGGCGGCACGCGAGTTTCCGCAGGTCAATGCGCGCTTCGACGACGAAGCCGGCGTGCTCACCCGGCACGAGGCCGTGCACGTGGGCATCGCCACGCAGACCCCCGGCGGCCTGATGGTGCCCGTGCTGCGCAATGCGCAGGCGCACGACCTGTGGTCCAACGCCGCCGAGATCGTGCGCCTGGCCGAAGCCGCGCGCAGCGGCAAGGCGGTGCGCGACGAACTCAGCGGTTCGACGATCACCATCACCAGCCTGGGCCGCCTCGGCGGCATCATGTCGACACCGGTCATCAACCCGCCCGAGGTGGCGATCATCGGCGTCAACCGCATCGCGCTGCGCGCCGTGGTTCGCGACGGGGCGATGGTGGCCAGGCAGATGATGAATTTGTCGTCGTCCTTCGATCATCGCGTGGTCGACGGCGCGGATGCCGCGGCCTTCGTGCAGTGCCTGCGTCAACATCTCGAGCAGCCGGCGACACTCTTCGTCGAGTAGCCACGCCGTCGCTGTGGGGCCGAACGGAGAGGTCGTCATGAGCCGCGTTGATCGCGCACTTTGGCGCAGACGATTCGATGCAGGGCCGGTGTGGTCTTGGCCTCGCGCGCTGCCTGGCTTCGCTAAGATCAGGCCTGCGCAGACCGTGGCCTTGCATGCTTGACACGGGCTGCAAGTCGGCCGGCGCAGGACGATGTTCGAGAGCTTGTCGCAACGCCCCGTCGCCCAGGGAGTGGCCCGTCATGCACCGCCAATTGACCCGCTGGGTTCTTGCCATGCTGGCGGCAGCGCTGCTGGCTGCCGCGGCAAGAACGGCGCTCGCCGCGCCCGCTCTGGCAGCGCTGCAGGCGAACCCCGGCAAGACCTCGGTCTCTGGCCTGTCGTCGGGGGGCTTCATGGCCGTGCAGTACGGCGTGGCGTTTTCGGCCAGCGTGAAAGGGGTCGGCGTCATCGCGGCCGGCCCGTACAACTGCGCGAACCTCGAATTCGGCATCGCTCGCGCCTGCATGTCGGGCCATCCCTCCGGTGCGTCCTCATGGACAGCCGCACAAGGCTTCGCCGCCTTGGGACAGATCGATCCGGCACAAGGCATTGCCAGACAGCGCGTGTATGTCTTCAGCGGCACGCGGGACAACGTGGTGTCGCCGCAGGTGGTCGCCGCCACGCGTGACTTCTATCGTGCAGCAGGCGTGCCGGCCGACCATCTGGCCTTCGTCGATCAGGTGCCGGCGGGCCACGCGTTCGTCGCCCCCGCGTTCGGCAACACCTGCGGGCGCAATGCCGAGCCGTTCATCGAGCGTTGCGAGCTTGGCGGCGAGGCCTACGACCAGCCGCTGCAGATACTGCGGCACATCTACGGGCCCTTGAAGCCTGCGGCGTCGACGTTGTCTTCGAGCCCGCAGCCTTTTGATCAACGCGAATTCGCCGGTGCGGTGACGAGCCTGGACCCGACTGGTTTCGTCTACATTCCCGCAGCCTGTGCCAGCGACAGCCGGGACTGCGCCGTGCATGTCGTCTTCCACGGCTGCAGGCAGGGCCACGAAAGCGTGGGCGACGACGTCTACGCACACGCCGGCTTCAATCGCTGGGCGGACAGCAACCGCATCATCGTGCTCTATCCGCAGGTGATGAAGAGCCGGCTGCTGCCGTTCAACCCGCGCGGTTGCTGGGACTGGTGGGGATTTTTCTATACGGGGCCGGCCTTCATGGTGCGCGATGGCGTGCAGTTGTCGGCCGTCAAACGCATGGTGGACCGACTGACGGGAGTGCAACCTCGATGAGCGCGATGATTTCACTGGACCAAGTGGGCGCGCATGCCACGCGCCAGCCTGCCGGCCACTGGACGGTGCGTTTCGGCATCTATTTGCCGGGCATCACCTTCGACAAGGGATACCGGCTGAAGCTGCGCGTGATCCACGAGTCCGACCAGTTCATCCGGGGCATCGAACCCAGGGACTACTGGATGCACTGGGACAAGGCTTCGGCGCTCGACCGGTGGTTTGTCGAGCTGGAGCTGGCGGCCGAGGGCACGCCCAGCCACTTCGGCGGGGAAGGACGCTACCTTTATCGCTACCAGTTGCTCGGCCCGGACGGCCGCGCCGTGGCGTTCTGGTTCTCCGACCCGTTTGCCCGAGAAACCGGGCTCGGCACCTTGTCGGCTTTCAGCATTGACAGCCTTGCGAGCCCATTTGCCTGGACGGATGGCGGGTTTTCGGTGCCCGAGGTGGATCGGCTGGTGGCCTACGAGGTCAACGTGCGCGAATTCAACACCGACTTCGATGGGCTGCGGCGACAGCTGGACTACATCGACTCGCTCGGCGTGAACCTGATCGAGCTGATGCCGGTGTCGAACGTGAAGGAGGTGGCCGAATGGGGCTACACGCCGCTCGACTACTTTGCCCCTGACGAGCGCCTGGGCGGCCCACTGGGCTTGAAACGGCTGGTCGATGAGGCGCACCAGCGCCAGATCGCGGTGATCCTCGATTCGGTGTATGCACACACGCATCCGGAGTTCACCTACCGCCTGGTGTACGAGCTTTGCGGTGAGCCGAACCCGATGCTCGGGCGTTTCGAGGGCGAATTCTTTGCGGACTGGGCCGGCACCGACTATCGCAAGCCCTTCACGCGCGAATACTTCTTTCGGCTCAATGAATACCTGCTGAGCGAGTATCACGTCGACGGCTTTCGCTACGACTACGTGCCCGGCATGTACGACGGGCCCGTCGGCCAGGGCTATGCGGACCTGGTGTATCGCACCTACCAGCACTCGAAGACGATCGCACGCTTTCAGGCAGCGGCTGGGCGCAGCAAGATCCTGCAGTGCGCCGAGCATCTGCCCGACCCGATCGGCATCGTCTCGCGCACGCACTCGAACTGCGCCTGGCAGAACGGCCTGCTCGATCGCGCCCGCGAGGTCGCCCACGGCAGGCCGGTGAACGAAGACCTGGCGCGCCAGCTCGATCCGCAGCTGCTGGGCTACCCCAGCGAGCACGTCGACGGCGGCGACGTTTTCCCGGTCGCGCCGTTCCAGTATCTGGAGTCGCACGACCACTCGCGCTTCATCAACCAGTTCGGCGAGCTCAACCTGCGCGACCTGATGGGCGAACGCTTTGGCAACCGCGACACCTTCTACAAGGTGCAGCCCTATGTCATCGCGCTGTACACGGCCAAGGGCATTCCGATGTTGTGGCATGGCCAGGAGTTCGCCGAGAACTGGGGCGTGCCCCAAGGAGGCCTGGGGCGCAACCTGTTCGAGCGGCCCTTGCATTGGGAGTTCTTCTACGACCAGGCGGGAAAGGCGCTGGTGCGCCTGCATCGCATCCTGGGCAGCCTGCGGCGCAGCCATCGGGCGCTGGGCAGCCGTGGCTACTTCTTCTACTTTGTCGATGCCTCGCATCTGGATCAGGGGGTGATTGCCTATCGTCGCCACGCCGATGCCGACGCCAACCAGCCTGAAGAAGACCTGATGATCGTGCTGAACTTCTCCGACCACGACGCCAAGGCATGGCTGTCCTTTCCGGCAGTGGGCCGATGGGTCGAACAGATCGATGGCACACGCCCGCCGCTCGACATCCAGCTGGAGCAACAATGGGCCGCCGTGATCGTGCCGTCGAACTACGGCGCGATCTACAAGCGCAGCTGATGCCCCGGAGGAAAGCGATGGATTCGGCGCGTGGGCAAGGCGCACGGTGGCCCAGGCACTGGCCGCGGCCGAGCCCAAGCTGAAGATCAATTTGCTCGCCATCGACGGCACGGGCGCCGGCAACTGCCTGGCGGCTGCCACCAAGGGCCGGGGCTTCACCGCGCGCAACGCGGCCATCGGGGTGTCGTCGCTGCGGCGCGTGTCACCGGAGGTCATCGGCCCGGCCCGCTGACGCCGCTGGGATTGCGCGGGTCCGCGTGGCTTGCGCCCGATGGCATGCGCACACCTTGCGGAAGTCAGGAACTTCGGCAACACCCCCGGCTTTCAGAAGGCGATAGAGTTCGTTCGAGGCCACTTCCAGACCCTTCCATGTTCAGACGCGCCAAGGTTTTCGATTCGCTTTCATTGAACCGCCGCGCTGCCGTGCTGGGCGCGGCGGGCCTGCTGGTGCTGCCCGTAGGCGCCGCCGCGCCCACGCCGCAGCCGGACGTGTGGCCGCGCGCCTTGCCCGTGCCGGGTGGCATTGCCCGTCTTTCGCTCGGCGCGGCAGCGGCGCGGCCGACCGCGCGCGACGGCGACCTGCCCTTGCTTGTGCTGGGCGACCCCATGGAGTGGACGGTGCTGGTCGGCATTGCGCTGGCGGCGCAGCCCGGCGTGGCACATATCTCGGTGCGGCAGGCCGAGGGCGGCGTGTCGCGCGACATCGCCTACACCATCGCACCCAAGCGCTACCACGAGCAGCGGCTGAAGGTTGCGCCAGACAAGGTCGATCTGTCGCCCGAGGACGAGGCGCGCTACAAGCGAGAGCGCGTTCACTTGGCCACCGTGATGGCGACGTTCACCGAGCCGCCGCCCAAGGCGATGCACATGCGCGTGCCGGTGCCGGGGCGCCGCTCCGCTTCCTTCGGCATGCGCCGCGTGTTCAACGGACAGCCGCGCAATCCGCACAGCGGCATGGACATCGCGGCCGCCACCGGCACACCAGCGCTGGCACCGTTGGCCGGACGGGTGATCGACACCGGCGACTATTTCTTCAACGGCAGCACGGTCTGGCTCGACCATGGCGGCGGCCTGCTGACGATGGTGTGCCACCTGAGTTCGATCGAGGTGCAGGTGGGCGACATGCTGAAGGCCGGCGAGCGCTTCTGTGCCGTCGGGTCCACCGGCCGCGCGACGGGGCCGCACCTGCACTGGTCGGTGATGCTGAACCGGGCCATGGTCGACCCGGCCCTGTTCATCACGGCCTGAATGCGAGCCGGGCGCTGCCGCTGCAGCCGTGTTGCGAGTTCCGCGAAGCCCGAGACGCACCGTCGCCTGGGCCTGCAGTCGGCGCGGATCTTCGTGGTCGCGTTGACACGATGCGCCCATGACGCGAGCCAGCAGAATCAGGCGCTCGAGAAGTCTCGTCGATCCGGCGCTCCGTGCGAAACCGCGAGAATCGACGCCTGGTCTGACGGGCGTGGATATGGCAATGGACGGGATGGGGTTCACGAGTTTCGCCGAGCTGCATTGGCAACGCTTCGACCGGTGCGCCAGTCAGATCGACCGTCGCGCCGCACGTGGGCCCTCGTGCGCCGCGCCAACCGCAGTGCCCGCGCAGTGACCGCAGCCCACGCTGGGGTTCGCTAGGCGCCAGCGCCGTGCAGACGCCGCCATCTGAGCCTGATTCGGTGCGATCGGCGCAGGCCTCAGGCCACGGCCTGCGGCCGAGCCAACGCATGAGCGCTGAACGCAGGCGGCTGACTTTCGCGCTCCTGCTCTCGCTGCTGATGCACGCACTGCTGTTGGGTCTGACCTTCGGCGGCCAAGGACTCGGGCTTCCTGGCTTCGGCTTGCCGTGGCGCGAAAGACGGCTCGAGGCGCCCGACTTGCGCTTCGTGCGCGTGCCGGCGAAGGGCAGAGCCGCGCAGCAGCCCGCTACGTCGGGCATGGAGCCGCTGCAGCGGGCATCGACCGAGCAGCCTGCTGCCCGAAGGCCGGCCTTGACGCGGTCCGTGCCCCCTGTGCCGACCCAGGCTCCGCCTTCCAAAGCGATGGCACCAAAGGCCGTGCCGACGGCACGGGCCAAACCGGCGCCAAAGGCTAAGCCACGGTCAGGCGCCGCAGCCGGTGCGGCGGCTGCGAAAGCGCCTTTGCGCAACAAAGGGGTCGGTGGCGCAGCGCCCCAACCGATCGCTGTGCCACCCGTCATCGCGATGCAACAGTCCGACGAGACGACCTGGGCCTTACCTGCCGCTCCATCGGTGCCGGCGCCCGTGATCGCGCCAGCACCAGGCGCCTCGGGTGCGAAGACCATGATGCCGCCGCCTGGAGACAGCAGCGATGCTACGCAAGAGCGAAGCGACCGGGAGGCGCGCGAGCGAGCCGTTGAAATCGCCAGGCTCGATCTTTTGGAGCGAGAGGCACAACGCCAGGCGGTGCAGCTGGAGGCCGCACGGATCGAGACGCAGCGGCTGGAGACTGAGCGCCAAGCGGCAACACGGCAGGAGGCTGCCCGTCTGGAAGCGGAACGGCTGCGGGCCGCGCAGCTGGAGGCCGAACGCCAGGAAGCCGCGCGGCAGGCGGCGGCCCAACAAGAGGCGGTGCAGCAGGAGGCCGCCCGACAGGATACCCAGCGCATCGAGACCGCGCGGCTGGAAGCCGAACGCCAGGGGGCCGCGCGGCAGGATGCAGCACGGCAGGACGCAGCGCGGCAGGACGCCGCGCGACAGGAAGCCCAGCGCATCGAGACCGCGCGGCTGGAAGCCGAACGCCAGGAGGCTGCGCGGCAGGCATCGGTCCGACAAGAGGCTGTGCAGCAGGACGCTGCCCGTCAGGAAGCGCAGCGCATCGAGACCGCGCGACTGCAGGCCGAACGCCAGGAGGCTGCACGGCAGGATGCAGCGCGACAGGAAGCCCGGCGCATCGAGACTGCGCGGCTGGAAGCCGAACGCCAGGAGGCTGCGCGGCAGGCCGCAGCCCGGCAGGAGGCGGCCCGCGTCGAGGCCTTACAAGAGGAGGCGCAAAGGCGCGAAGCGGCGCGACGCGCGATAGGCCGACAGCTGGATGAGGAGGCCGCCAGGCGTGATGCGGCTTCGGCCACGGCAGACCTGCCATCCAGGCTTTCACCGTCGTCGAGCGGCGCGCGTCGAGGCAGGCTTTTCGGGCGCACCGACGCCAACGCCGAACTCGTTCTGTACGCCGAAGCCTGGGCCCGGAAGATCCAGCTGAACATGACATTCGACATGGTCCGCGACGCGGCGAAGCGGCCCCACACCCAACCCCTGGTGACGGTGGCCATTCGAAGCGACGGATCCGTGGAGTCGGTGACCTTCGTCACGTCCAGCGGTGTGGCGGAAATCGACGAAGCGATACGGCGCATCGTGCAAAGCCAGATGCCCTACCAGGCGTTCACGCCCGGACTGGCCCGCGAGTTCGACGTGATCGAAATCCGCAGGACCTGGCAGTTCGACACGGCCATCCGGCTGTATTGATTGGCCATGTCTCCAGCGCTTGGCACTGTGCGCCCAACGTGGTGTCGATGCGGATCCGCGCCACTTGCGTGCCGATCGCACCAGGTACGCACGGCCATGGCGCCGTTGGTATACACGCCGCTATCGCGGCGAGCTCAGGATGTCCCCCGTCATGCCCGCCGTCTTCCTGTCCTACCGCCGCGCCGACAGTGCCGCTTGGTGCGAACGACTGTCCGACCACCTGAGCCTGCGCTTTGGCGATGACATCGTGTTCCGCGATGTCGACGACCTGCAGCCCGGCATGCGCTGGCGCAGAGAGATCGATTCAGCGTTGCGTGGCGCCATGGTCGTGCTGGTGCTGATCGGCCCGCAATGGTTCGCCGCAAGCCAGCGCCGCCGACTGGCCGACCCGAAGGACGTGCTGCGCCAGGAAATCGCGACGGCCCTGCGTAGCCCGCGACGCAAGGTGGTTCCGGTCCTGTTGGGCGCTGCCTCGATGCCTGACAGCGCTGCACTGCCTCGCCCATTGCGACCGCTGTGCGAATGGCAAGCCTGCCCGCTACGCGATCGCCAATGGCGGCGCGACGTTGGAAGCACTGGTCGAGCGGCTGCGACAGCTGGTGCCGGGCCTGGGGCGCCTCACGCTGGCTCAGATCCACCAGAGGCTGCAGGACGAGCAGGAGCGCTACTTCGATCTGCTGGACGGAAGCCCGAAGCGCGCACTGGCCCTCGCGCGCACCACGATGCGCACGCTTAACCGCGTGTGCCCGCGCTACCCGCAGGACGCCAACCTTCAACTCACGCGGGGCTATTGCCATAAGAACATCGCGATGGCGCTGCAGCGGCTGGGGCGCGGCGACGAGGCAAACCTCGCGCTCGAACAGGCTGACCGCACGTTCCGCACCGCCGCAGTCGAACGCCCCGGCGACGCGGGCGCCTGGAACGGGCTGGGAAGCGTGGCCGCGCTGCGCGGCCAGCTGAAGCAGGCGCTGCGTCACGTGGACAAGGCGCTCAAGCTGGTGCCGGCCTACCCTGCGGCGCTGGAGGACAGGCGGCAATTGCTCGCAGCGCTCGGGCGCACCTGAACCGCCCCGCAATTTGAGGAGGCTCCTTCGATTGAGAATGGAGCCATCATGAGGAAGTCCCCGAAGTTTTCCCCCGAGGTGATCGAGCGCGCGGTGCGCATGGTCTTCGACGCCAAGGACCAGTACCCGTCGCAGTGGGCGGCGATCGAGTCGATTGCGGCCAAGATCGGCTGCACTGGCGAGACGCTGCGCAAGTGGGTCCGCCAGGGCGAGCGCGACAGCGGCGCGCGGCCTGGCCCCACGACGGCCGGGCAGCAGCGCATCAAGGAACTCGAGCGTGAGGTGCGCGAGCTGCGCAAGACCAACGAGATCCTGAAGCTGGCCAGCGCGTATTTCGCCCAGGCGGAGCTCGACCGCCATCACAAGAGGTGAACGCCTTCATCGACGAGCATCGCGCTCGTTGCGGGGTCGAGCCGATCTGCACAGCGCTGCAGGTCGCCCCATCGGCGTACCGTCAGCACGCAGCGCGCCAGCGCAGCCCCGCGCTGCTGCCACAGCGGGCCAAGCGTGATGCCCAGTTGCTGCCCGAGGTGCAGCGCGTGTTCGACCAGAACCTGCAGGTCTACGGCGCCGACAAGGTCTGGCGCCAGTTGCACCGCGAGGGCCTGGGTGTTGCGCGCTGCACCGTCGAGCGGCTGATGCGGCTGGCCGGGCTGCGGGGTGTTCGGCGTGGCAACCCGGTGCGCACCACCGTGCCCGAGGCCAAGGCGGCGTGCCCGCTGGATCGGGTGAACCGGCAGTTCGAGGCGGATCGGCCGAACCAGCTATGGGTGGCGGACTTCAGTGCGCCATGAAGGCGCGGTTTGCAACGACAACGAGACAAGGAGGATGAACGTCAGCGAATCGAAGCTGGCTGATTGCCGACCGGCAGCTAAAGATGCTGCCTCGCACCGGTGGAGGCCGGGCGAAAGGGGGCCGCAAAGCTTGGCCGTTTGCCGACGGCCGGGTGTCATGCGCAGAGCGGCCTGAAC
>DASQFA010000332.1:0-1635 GCA_035633375.1 Rubrivivax sp. | reverse complement strand
GCGACCCATCTCGCGCCACCGGCCCGAGCTGTGTTCGAGCAGGCTGAGCTGGTGGCAAAGCGCCTGGATCGGGCCGTGCCGGTGCATCAGCGGCGTCAGTTCGGCAGCCGCGGTTTGCGCCAGTGCGGCGTCGCCGTGGGCCACCGTGAGGTGCGGCACGATGCTCGCATGCTTGCCGCCTCAGCCACCCGCCTTGAGATACAGCACCAACTGAGTGCAGCGGAACAGCGCCAGCGTCTTTCCGCTTTCGCGGTGCGTGACGACGGCATCCCAGACCTGCGTGGTCTTGCCCAGGTGCGTGCCGCGTGCCACGCAATCGATATGGCCGTCGAGAGTGGTGCCGAGGAAGTTGCTCTTCAGCTCCAGCGTGGTGAAGCCCTTGGCGCCCTCGGGCAGGCTCATCATGCAGCCGTAGCCGCAGCAGGTGTCGGCCAGCGTGACCAGACTGCCGGCATGCAGGTAGCCGTTGGGTGCCATCAGGTGTTCGGCCACCGGCAGGCAGGCGTGCAGCCCGCGCGGTGCGGTGTGCGTGACGACCATGCCCAGGTGGCCCGGCAGCTTGCCAGCGCCGCGCTTGTTCCAGAACTCCGGGGTGTACATCAGCTCCTCTGCGGCGACGGGCGCTTGCGCGCGGTGACCTCGATCTCGATGCGCATGCGCGGGTCGGCCAGGCCGGCCGCGATCATCATCGACGCGGGGCGGATCTCGCCCAGGTGTCTGCGCAACACCGGCCAGCATTGCTCGAACTCCGCCGCCACCGGCACCACGTAGTTCACGCGCACGGCATCGGCCAGCGTGGCACCGGCTTGCGCCAGCGCGTGTTCGATGTTCCTGAAACACTGCTCGGTCTGCTCGACGATGCCTTCGGCGATGCTCATGGTGGCGTAGTCGAAGCCGGTGGTGCCGGAGACGAAGACCCAGTCGCCGTCGACCACGGCGCGCGAGTAGCCGATCTGCGTTTCGAAGGTGCTGCCTGAGCTGATGAGTTGGCGTGTCATGGAGGCCTTTCGTGTGGGTGCTCAGATCACTCGCGCAATGAGCATGGGGTGCGGCACCGGCGTCGCCTCGTTGATGAGGATGCAGGTCAACAAGCGCTGCGCCGCCGCATCGGCGGTGTCGGCATCGGCCGCATGCACGGTGGCCAGCCGGTCGCCGCACTCGACGTGCTGACCCAGCGAGACCATATCGCTGAAGCCGACGCGGTGGTCGATGCGGTCGCTGGCACGGCGCCGCCCGCCGCCGAGTTCGATGACCGCCAGGCCGATGTCGCGCGTGGCCTTGGCGCCGATCCAGCCGGCAGCGCCTGCCAGCACTGCGCGCTGCACCGGCGCCGCGGGCAGGCACTGCAGCGCACGCTCGCAGAAGTCCGCCGGGCCGCCGAGCGCGGCCACCATGCGCGCAAAGTGTTCCAGCGCCGAGCCGTCGTCGAGCACGGCATCGACCCGCCGCAGCGCCGCAGCTTCGTCCACGGCCAGCCCGCCGATGAGCAGCAATTCGGCGCACAGCAGCCGCGTCACCTGCAGCAAGCGCGGCGCGCGATGTTCGCCACGCAGGAACTGCACCGCTTCCAGCACCTCGAGTGCATTGCCGCAGGCATGGCCGAGCACCTGGTTCATGTCGGTGACCAGCGCGCGC
>DASQFA010000331.1:0-8624 GCA_035633375.1 Rubrivivax sp. | reverse complement strand
CAGGTGCATGACCGCGCGCGTGCCCTCGCCTTCGCGCTGCCACACACCAAACACCGTGAGCAGCGTGCTGCCCAGCAGCGGCTTGCGCTGCGCCTCGGCCACGTCGGGCCAGACGATGATGTTGACCGTGCCGGTCTCGTCCTCCAGCGTGACGAAGACCACGCCCTTGGCCGTCTCGGGCCGCTGGCGGTGCGTGACCAGGCCGCTGGCGCGCGCCAGCTGGCCGCTGCGAAAACCGCGCAGCACCGCCGCCGGCTGCACCTTGAAGGCCGCCAGCTGCTCGCGCAGCAGCGCCAGCGGGTGCGTGGTCAGCGACAGGCCAGTCGAGCGATAGTCGGCCAGCATCTCCTCTACCGGCGCCGGCGCCGCCAGTTCGGCTGCCGCCTCGTGCGTGCGCGTGGCCTCGAGCAGCGGCGTGGCGCGCGTGTCCACGCCGGCCACGGCCCAGGCCGCCTGGTGGCGGTGGCCGGTGATGCGGGTCAGCGCATCGGCCTGCGCCAGCAGCGCCAACTGCCCGGCATCGAGCTGCGCGCGGCGCGCCAGGTCCTCGGGGCTGCCGAACGGCGCTTGCGCGCGCGCCGCCAGCAGCCGCTGGGCGGCGCTTATCGAGAAGCCGCTGATGCGGTTCAGCCCCAGGCGCACCGGCCACAGCCGCGGTCTTTCGCCCGCACGGCCAAGGCCTTGCGGTGGCCGCCCCCCCGAGAGGGAGCGCGCAAACCCGGGGGGGCCCGGCGTTTGCCCGGTCACGAACTCGAGCGTGCTGTCCCAGCCGCTGCAAGTCGCATCCACCGGCAACACCACCACGCCATGCGCCTTGGCGTCGCGCACCAGCTGCGCGGGGGCATAAAAGCCCATCGGCTGGCTGTTCAGCAGCGCGGCCAGGAAGGCATCGGGGTGGTGGCACTTGATCCACGCGCTGGCATACACCAGCAACGCAAAGCTGGCGGCGTGGCTTTCGGGAAAGCCGTATTCGCCGAAGCCTTCGATCTGCTTGAAGATGCGTTCGGCATAGTCGCGCTCGTAGCCCTTTTGCACCATGCGCCCGACCAGCCGCTCGTGGAAGGGGCCCAGGCCGCCCTTGCGCTTCCACGCCGCCATGGCGCGGCGCAGCTGGTCGGCCTCACCCGCCGTGAAATCGGCCGCGAGCATGGCGATCTGCATCACCTGCTCCTGGAAGATGGGCACGCCCTGGGTACGCATCAGCGCGGGCCGCAGCTCGGCCGGGCAATCGATCTGGTCGTCGGGCAGGCTGCGGTTGCGCAGGAAGGGGTGCACCATGCCGCCCTGGATGGGCCCGGGGCGCACGATCGCCACCTCGACCACCAGGTCGTAGTAACAGCGCGGCTGCAGCCGCGGCAGCATGCTCATCTGCGCGCGGCTTTCGATCTGGAACACGCCCACCGTGTCGGCGGCGCAGATCATGTCGAAGGTGGGCGTGTCGTCGTCGGGAATGTCGGGCAGGCCGAATGACGGCCCCAAGACGCCTTCGGCGTCGCCCCCCGAGGGGAGCGAACCCGGCTTGGGGCGGCCCGGCGCCGGGTTCGACGACCCCAAGACGCCTTCGGCGTCGCCCCCCGAGGGGAGCGAACCCGGCTTGGGGCGGCCCGGCGCCGGGTTCATCCGCTGCAGCTTGGCGCCGACGAAGCGCATCGCACGCTGCAGCGCACTCAGCATGCCCAGCGCCAGGATGTCCACCTTGATCAGCCCCAGCGCGTCGAGGTCGTCCTTGTCCCACTGGATGACGCTGCGCTCGGCCATGGCGGCGTTTTCCACCGGCACCAGGCGCGCCAGGTCGTCTCGCGCGATGACGAAGCCCCCAGGGTGCTGGCTCAGGTGCCGCGGGAAGCCGATCAGCGCTTGCGTCAGCTCCACCCACAGCTTGCACAGCGGCGCCTCGGGGTCGAAGCCGTTCTCGCTCAGGCGCTCGGGCGAGACTTTTCGCCCGTCGAACCATTGGGTGGATTTCGCCACCGCGTCGATGCGGTCCAGGTCGATGCCCAGCGCGCGGCCCACGTCGCGCAGCGCGCTGCGCGGCCGGTAGCTGATGACCACGCCAGTCAGCGCGGCGCGGTGCCGGCCGTACTTGCGGTAGATGTACTGGATGACTTCCTCACGGCGTTGGTGCTCGAAATCGATGTCGATGTCGGGCGGCTCGTTGCGCTCTGCGCTGATGAAGCGGCCGAACAGCAGCGTGGCGCGGCGCGGGTCGACCTCGGTCACGCCCAGGCAATAGCACACCAGCGAATTGGCCGCGCTACCGCGGCCCTGGCACAGGATGCCCTGCGCGCGCGCCCAGTGCACGATGTCGGCCACCGTCAGGAAGTACGGTTCGTACTTCAGCAGCGTGATCAGCGCCAGTTCTTCTTCCAGCGTGGCGCGGTATGCGGCCGGCATGCCGCAGCCCTCACCCTGGCCCTGGCCCTGGCCTTCTGCCGCGGGGAGAGGGAAGCGCTTGCGCGCACCGGCCTCGGTCAGCAAACGCAGCCAGCTTGCCGGCGTGTGGCCGGCGGGCACGATCTCCTCGGGGTACTCATAGCGCAGCTCGTCCAGCGAAAAGGCGCACTGCCCGGCGATGTGCAGCGTGGCGGCCAGCCAGTCGGGCGCATACAGCGCCGCCAGCCGCTGGCGCGAGCGCAGGTGCGCCTCGGCATTGGGCTGCAGGCCCAAGCCGCAGCTGGCCACCGGCGTGTTCAGGCGTGTGGCGGTAAGCACGTCGTGCAGCGGCTTGCGCGAGCGCGCATGCATCAGCACGCCGCCGGTGGCCACCAGGCCCAGGCCCGTGCTGTGCGCCACCCGCTGCGCCACATCCACCCGCAGCGCGTCGTGCGCGTGGTGCAGCAGCTGCACCGCGATGAAGGCACGCTCGGGCCCGAACCAGGTTTTCAGCCACATGGCGTGGGCGAACACCGTCTCGAAGCTTTGCAGCGCACCCGGCAGCAGCAGCGCCATGCAGTCGGGCAGCCCGGCCAGGTAAGGCGCGTGCGGCACGCGCCCTTCCACGTCGGACGGGTGCGCCAGATAACTCCCCTTGGCCGCGCGGCGCCGCGCCACCGTGACCCACTGCGACAGGTTGCCGTAGCCGCGGCGCGTTTGTGCCAGCAGCACCAGCCGCGGCGCCGGGCCGGCGTCGCCCTTGCCCTTGGCCACAGGGTGCGTGAGCTGCATCTCGGTGCCGATGATGAGATGCAGGCCCAGACGCTTGGCTTCGGCATGGGCACGCACCACGCCGGCGAGTGAACATTCGTCGGTGAGCGCCAGCGCGCTGTAGCCCAGCGCCTGCGCGCGCACGACCAGCTCTTCGGGGTGCGAGGCGCCGCTCAGGAAGCTGAAGTTGCTGCGGCAGTGCAGCTCGGCATAGGCGGGGAGCATCGTCATCTTCGAAATCGCGGATCGGCTGCCCTGTACCCGCGCCTGCGCCGCCCCTGGCTCACACGTCGAACAGCGGCTGCTCGAACCAGCGCTCGAGCGCCATGCCGCCGCTGCCCACCACCATCGGGCGCACACCCGGGAACGTGGCCGCAAAGGCATCCAGCCCCGGCTGGCTGGCCCGTGCGCGGCCGCTCTTGACCTCCAGCGCCCAGGTGTCGCCGCCGCGGCGGACGGTGAAATCCACTTCGAGCGCGCCCTCGCGCCAGTAGCCCAGCGTGCCGTTGTGGTGGGCGCCCGCCGGCAACCACGCCAGCAGTTGCGCGCCGACTGCACTTTCCACCAGCCGGCCCCACAGCGCGGCGTCGGCGCGCACGCGCGCGAAGCCATAGCCCTCGTGCACCGCCAGCGAGCCCATCAGCGCCGTGTTGAAGACCTGCAGCTTGGGGCTCGAGCCACGCTGCCGCACCGCCTGCCCAGCCGTCTTCTGCAGCCCGCACACCATGCCGGCACCGGCCAGCAGCTCGAGATAGTGCGCCAGCGTGGTGGTGTTGCCGGCGTCCTGCAGCGTGCCCAGCATCTTGGTGTAGCTGAGCACCTGGCCGCTGTAGCGGCAGGCCAGGTCGAACATGCGGCGCAGCAACGCCGGCTTGTGCACCGGCGCCATCAGCAGCACGTCCTTGCCGATGGTGGTTTCGACCAGCGCGTCGCGCACATAGTCGGCCCAGCGCTGCTCGTCGCCGACCAGCGACGCGGCGCCGGGGTAGCCGCCGAAGAACACATACTGCTCCAGCGTGAAGCCGAAGGCCTGGCGCACTTCAGCATAGGACCAGTGCGCCAGGCGCGTGATCTCGAAACGGCCGGCCAGGCTTTCGCTCAAGCCCCGCTCGATCAGCAAGGGCGCCGAGCCCAGCACCACCACGCGCAGATCGCGCCGCGCGCGCGTGTCTTCGTCCCACAGGCGCTTGACCTCGTCGGTCCAGCGCGGGATTTTCTGGATCTCGTCCAGCACCAGCACCGCGCAGCCCTGCTGCGCCGCCAGCGCGCGGCCCTGTTCCCACTGCAGCGCCACCCAGGACAGCGGCTGCAGGCCGGGGCTGTCGGCGCTGGCCGAATGGGCAGGCACGCCCGCCAGCTGCGCCAACGCCTGCGCCACCATCGTGGTCTTGCCCACCTGGCGCGGTCCGGCCACCACCTGCAGAAAGCGCCGCGGCTCGCGCAGCCGGGCAGTGAGGCCCGCCAAGGCAGCCCGTTCGATCATGTCGAATCCTTTACTCAATAGGTTGAGTAATTTTACTCAATGGAATGAGCAAACCTGACCAACATCGAAAGCGCAAGTCCGTGCGCGCTCAGATCGGTGCCAGCGCATCGAGCGGGCTGCGCACCGCGCCGCCGCCGACCTTGAGCACGTGGGTGTAGATCATGGTGGTGCTGACATCGCTGTGGCCCAGCAGCGCCTGCACGGTGCGTATGTCGTAGCCGGCCTGCAGCAGGTGGGTGGCAAAGCAGTGACGCAAGGTGTGCGGCGTGGCCGGGCGCTGGATGCCCGCCTGGCCCACCGCGCGCTTGAACGCGCGCTGCAGGTTCTGGTCGTGCGCGTGGTGGCGGCGCTGCACCCCCGTGCGCGGGCACACCGAATGCTCGGCCTGCGGGAAGACCCAGAACCAGGGCCACGACGCAGCGGCTTGCGGGTACTTGCGCTGCAGCGCATCGGGCATGAACACGCCCGCGCGGCCAGCCTGCACGTCGGCCAACCACAGCGCACGCGCACGCGCGAGTTGTTCATGCAGTGCGGGCACCAGGGCAGCGGGTAGCATCAAGGCGCGGTCCTTGCCGCCCTTGCCGCAGCGCACGAGCACGGTACGGTTCTCGAAATCGAGGTCCTTGATGCGCAGGTGCAGGCCTTCGGCGATGCGCATGCCGGTGCCGTAGAGCAACTGCGCCAACAAGCCTTGCTCACCCTGCAGCAGCGCCAGCACGCGTGCCACTTCAGCCACCGACAGCACCACCGGCAAACGCGGTGGGCGGTGCGGACGGCCGATGGCCTGCATCCACGGCAGGTGTTGCCCGAACACCTTTTGGTAAAGGAACAACAGCGCCGAAAGCGCCTGCAGGTGCGTGGAGACCGCCACCTGCCGATCGGCCGCCAGCCAGGAAAGAAAGGCCTCGACCTCGGGTTGCCCCATCTCGCGCGGGTGGCGCATATGGTGGAAGCGCACGAACGCGCGCACCCAATGGACGTAGGCCTGCTCGGTACGTATGCTGTAGTGAAGATAGCGAACCCGCTCGCGCACCTGGTCAAGCAGCCGCGGTGCTTGCAGCGGGGGCAACTGAGGGACTGACATGCCGCGTAACAAGATCGAGAAGTACTGGTGTTTTATCCAGTATGCTCCTTGCACGACAAATTGGCAAGCGCTTGCGCGCTCGATCGGCCTGCCGTGATACGCGTCAGTGCGCCATGCTACGCATCAGTTTTGATCTGCTATCAGAATTGCTACGCGTCAGAAATGACGCCGATATTTAGTTAGGCGTCATCAAACCACCTACTCAGCTTAAGCCATGTATCGCATCTTGTTCATCTGCATACTGGCCGGCGCTCTAAATGCGGGGTGTGACACCGTCACCGTAGTTCGACCACTTGCCCCTCAAGAAGGCGTTTCCGGCGAGGTTCTCGTCTATCGCGAGTCCTCCATTCTCGCAATAGCAGAGGGTATGCCATTTGGTGTAGGCGGGGAAACCTATGCGACTCTTCGAACATCCCAATATGCGCGCTTTCACCTCGCGAATGGACCTTACGATTTCTTCGTTCAGGGCGCGACCGGAGATCGGTACACAGCAAGGCTTGACGTAGGCTCAGGTCTCCTGTGCATTCGCGCCTTCCCAAATCCAACTAATCTACTAAAGTCACTTAGCCCAACTGGCTATCTTATCGGGCAGACATTTCTTCTGGAGAAGACGCCTTGTCCGCCTCCAGTGCTGTTGTCAAAGCTTCAGGAGGTAGCTGTTGAATACAGAGCGAAGTAGCACCGCAATGACGCCTAACCCCTCTACAAGGACTTCCCAAGGTGTCAAGCGGTGTTTTTTCTTTCGCCTTGCCAAGCCGGCTGTTTGATATTTGGTTGGTTTTTGCTGAGGACGTGTGGCGCTGAAGCTGCGGTGTGACATGGAACAGACTGCACATCTACAAGCGGCCTTGTGACACCCTGCGGTGCGGACCCAGATACGAACCGCTCAACCAGGCTCCATTCGCTCCACGGGGTTGGGCACGATTGCCGCCCCGCAGGGTTAGTCGAGTTCACCAGTTGCCGGTCTGACCTGTCATGCATCTTCGACAGCACGTCTTCGGTGGAAGGAATCGATAAGGTGGGATCGGGTGGATAGGGTGGAACGGTGGGCGTGGCGCTCATGCCGGGCAAGCCGCCGCAAGCTCGGGCGCCGCCGCCGCCCGCTCACTGACGGGCCGCTTGGCATCGGGCTTGACGCTGACGTGCCTGGCATCGAAGCCCTCTTCGCGCGTCATCACCGCCCACAGGATGTGCGCGTTCTTGTTGGCCATGGCCACGCAGGCCTTTTGCCAGCCCACGCGAGCCGTCAGTTGCACCAGCCAGCGCGAGATCGGGTCGTCGCGTTTGTCGGCACTCATCACCGCGGCCTTCGCTCCCTGGATGAGCAACGTGCGCAGGTAGTCGTCGCCGCGCTTGGTGATGCGCCCCAGGCGCACCGTGCCGCCGCTGGAATCCTGGCGCGGCACGATGCCCAGCCAGGCGCCGAACTGCGCGCCGTTCTTGAACTGCCTGAAGTCACCCACGCCGGCGACCAGCGCCGATGCGCCGACCTCGCCGATGCCGATGACCTTGGCCGCGCGCTGGGCGGCCGGCGTGTTGTGCACATGTTGGCCGACCTGCTGGTCGCACCACTTCAGGTGTGCGTCCAGCTCGCGCCAGTGGTCGAATGTGCGCTGCAGCACCAGGCGCGCCGTGGTGCTGAGCTCGTTGCTCGCATCCTCGATCACGTCGGCCAGCACCGCGCGCAGCACCTTCGGGCTCTTGCCGAAGACCAACCCGAACTCCGCCAGCACGCCACGGATGCGATTGACGCAGGCGGTGCGTTCTTCCTTCAGCCCCTCGCGCACGCGGTGCAGGCTCATCACGCCTTGCTGCTCGCAACTCTTGATGGGCACGAAGCGCATGCTCGGGCGCGAGGCGGCCTCGCAGATCGCCGCGGCATCGGTGGCGTCGTTCTTGCCGCCCTTGCCCTCCATGCGGTACGGGGTGACGAAGTTGGCGGCGATCAGCCTCGCGTCCAGGTCCCATTGCGCGCAGCCGGCGCGCCCAGTGGTGCGCGCTGGAGCACGCCTCCATGGCCACCAGGCAGCCCGGCGGCAGCGTGGCGCACCAGGCAACGAACTGATCGCGCTTGAGTGCGCGCAACACCCACGCGCCGCCCGGTGCCGTCCACCGCGTGGACCTGGATGACGCGCTTGGCCAGGTCCGCGCCTACCCGCGCAATCAGGGTTCGTGTAATCTCATTCATGAGCTTCCCCTTTCCAAGTTTCAGATTGACTCTCCGCAGGTCAATCTTGGTGCCTCGACACCTTCAACGGACTGGGGAAGTCCCTTCGTATTCGCTCAAGCGGAGCGCCAACGGCACTTCAACGCGCAGCCAAGTGAGGCCTAACCCTTCTAAAAGGACCTCCCAAGGTGTCACGAACGTTAGGCGGCGCAGGGCAGCGTCTGTAGCGCCTCGGAGGTAAGATTCATCCCATGCAAATCGCTACTGGTACCGTCATCAACGGCAAAGTCGTCCTCGAAGGCGTCGCCCTCGTCGAGGGGGCCATCGTCACCATCGTTTCTCGCGGAGCCGACGAGACGTTCAGTCTGTCCCCAGAGCAAGAGTCCGACCTAGCAATGTCTCTTGAGGAAATCGACCAAGGTCACTTTGTGAGCCTTGACACGTTGCTTGGCTCGCTCCCCAGTCCAAACTGATCATGCCACTGTCGGTCAAGATCTCTGCGCGTGCTGCGCGCGAGGTCAGAGAGGCTGCTGAGTGGTGGCAAGTCAACCACCCCGCCGCTCCTGGAGCAATCGGCAAGGACTTTCGCGAGGCGGTGGCGCTGCTCGCAGAGCAGCCAGGCATTGGAGCAAAGTACTCCGGGTCACGCTTGCCGTTTGTCAGGCGCCTCTACTTAAGCCGGGTTCGGTACTTCATTTACTACGCAGCAGACGCAGACGCACTCAAGGTGCTTGCCTTCTGGCACG
>DASQFA010000330.1:0-3284 GCA_035633375.1 Rubrivivax sp. | reverse complement strand
CTCGAGCACGCCGTTGCCCGGCACCTTCATGCCCAGGTTGAGCGTGAGCCGCCGGTTCGGCTCGATGCCGATCACGGTCCAGTAATCCAGTGCGTCGCCCAGGCGCAGCGACGTCGGGTCGCGCCGCCCGCGCGTGAAGCCTGGCCCGCCCACCAGCCAATCGAGCAGTTCGCGCAGCCACCACATCCAGTTCAGCGTGTAATAGCGGTTGTCGCCGCCGATGGCGGTGACCACCTGCCACAGCGCCTGGGGCTGCGCCGCGGACGCCGCCGATCCGCCCGCGCGCTTGGCGTAGAAGGAGTAGTCGGGACGGTTGCCTCGGAACAGCAGGCGCCCTTCGGTCCAGCGCGCAGCGACCGCGTGCTCGCGCTCGGCGGCCAGCGCGGCCTGCACCGCCTCGCGAAAGCCCAGCAGCCGTTGCGGCACGAGGCGCCGCAGCGCCGCATCGTCAGCCGGGATGTCGTGCTTCAAGCCGCCGATCAGTGCGCGCGCGATATTCGTCGGCACGGTGGTAATCAACGCCAGCCAGCGCGCCGACAGCTCGGGCGTCAGCACCGGCACCGGGATAATGCGCGGCTGCTTGCCGACGACCGCGCCGAACTCGCGCATCATCCATTCGTAGGACACGTATTCGGGCCCGCCTGCGTCGTAGATGCCGCCCGCCGCCTCGGCGATGTGCGGCAGCCGCACCAGGTATTCGAGCAGGTTGTCAAGCGCGATCGGCGAGGACTTCGAGTTCACCCAGCGCGGCGTGACCATCAGCGGCAAGTGGTTCACCAGGTCGCGGATCACTTCGTAGGCCGCGGAGCCGGCCCCGACGATGATGCCGGCACGCAACTCGGTCACCGGCACCGTGCCGGCGCGCAGCACCTCGCCGGTTTCGCGACGCGAGACCAGGTGCTCCGAATCGGCATTCGCCGGCACCAGTCCGCCGAGGTAGACGATGCGCTGCACGCCGGCGGCGGCCGCGGCCGCCGCAAAGCTGCGCGCCGCCGCCAGGTCGATGCGGCCGAAATCGCGCCCGGCCGCCATCGAATGCACCAGATAGTAGGCCACCGTGACACCCGCCAGCGCCGGCGCCAGGGTGGCCGGCTCCAGCGCATCCGCCTCGACCTGATCGACGCCGTGCCATGCGCGCGCTTCCAGCACCTTGAGGTTGCGCGCCGCGGCACGCACCCGACCGCCGTCGCGCAGCAGTCTTTGCACCAGGTTCGTGCCCACGTAGCCACTGGCACCAAAGACCAGGCAAAGACCGTCTTGCATCGGGTGTGTCACTGTGCGTCCGGCGCCGCGCGGGGCGCTGCCGTGGCGCCGCCCAGCGTTCGCAGGCGGCGGGGGTCGACAGCCAGTATGGCATGTGCCCTGCGCCGCGCGAGGCGCTGGCACGCGTCGGCGGCGGCGCTACACAGGTGCCGCGCTACCCTGGCATTGACGCAGCGCCACCCCGGCCGTAAGAATCGGCCACGAACGATGCTGCGGCCAGGTGCAGGCGCCCTGCGGCGCCGGTCGCAGGCAGCGGCCACGACAATGCCCGTCATGCGCAAGCCGATTTGCCTTCTTGCCGGTGCCACGCCGCCGCACAGTGCGGCGGGTGTCCCGGCGCAAGCCGCTGTCGGATCGAATCCCGCCTGGGCCGGGATCGGCGCCGACTTCGAGCACATGGCCCTGAACAGCGCGCTGACTGGCGGGCGGTGCATCGCAGCGATGGTGCTGATCGGTGTCGAGGCCATGTGAATAGAGAGCGAAATCCAGGCACGGCAGCTGCCCTGCCGAAGCCCGACACGCCCGACGCGCCCGAGTCGAGCGATGTGTTTGCGGTGGTCCACTCGCTCATCGGCTCACGCCAGACGGTGCTGCCCAGGCGCCTGGTCGAACCCGGCCCGACACCCGGGCAACTCGACGCGCTGTTCACGCTGGCCGCCGCCGCGCCCGACCACGGTCTGCTGACGCCCTGGCGTTTCATCGTCGTCCCGGCGGCGCAGCGCCATCGCCTGGCCAAAGTGTTTGCGCTGGCACTGACCGACCGCGACCCGCAGGCCACGCCCGAGCAGGTGGCGCAAGCGAGCGAGAAGGCGCACCGCGCACCGCTGCTGATGCTGGCCGTGGCCTGCCTGGGCCCGCGCCAACCGGACACGCCGATGCTCGAGCGCATGGTATCGATGGGCGCCGCCATCCAGAACCTGCTGCTCGGCGCGCATGCGATGGGTTTCGGCGCCGGCCTCACCAGCGGGCAGGCGATGAGTTCGCCGCGGCTGCGCGCGCTGTGCGGCCTGGCCGACGGCGAGGTGGCCGTGTGCTGCGTCAACATCGGCACCGCCACGCGGCGCAGCCGGCGCGCGGCATCCCGGCCCTTGCCGGCACAGTTCGTCAGCGTGATGGCCGACGATTCACCGGGCAGCAGCACCTGACTGCACGAAGCCCACGGTCAGCGCTGCGCACGGATTCGATTCACCGTGAAGAGATCGGCCTTGAAGGTGTTCTCATTGCGCACCCAGCGCCTCGGTCTGCCTACGCCATCCACTGCCGGATCTCCGCCTGCGTCGGAATGCGGCCGCTGCTGACCAGCTTGTCGTCGATCACCAGGCCCGGTGTCGACAACAGGTCGTAGGCCATGATCGCTTTCATGTCGGTGACCTTGACGAACTCGGCCTCGATGCCGGCGCCGGCCGCCGCCTCACGCGCCACGGCTTCGAGCTTCCTGCAGTTGGCACACCCGGATCCGAGGATCTTGACGGTCTTCATGAAGGCTCTCCTTGTCGAACAGATTCAGACTTGCGCCGCTGTCGCACGGCGGGACAGCAGCCAGCCCAGCGTCGCCACCAGCACGCCCACGAAAGTACCCAGGCCGCCGATGATCCACGCGCGGTCCACGCCATCCACCCAGGCGCCGTACGCCAGCCCGGCCACGATGCTGAACAAGGCCACCAGGCCGACGTAGGTGAAGGTCTTGGGCCGGCCGATGATGGCAGCCACCATCAGGATGCTCTGCAGGCTCAGTTCCGGGTCGGCCATCAGGTAGGCCAGCAGGGGCCCGCGGTGCATGCCCAGGTCGAGGAACATGTGCGCCACGGGCACCTCGACCAGCGTCGGGAAGTACATGAACACGCCAAAGAGCACGGCCACCGCATTGGCCTGCAGGTCGTTGCGTCCAGCCAGGTTCTGGATCCATTCCGGCTGGATCAACTGGCGCACGATGCCCACCACGAACACGCCCACCACCAGCAGCACGAAGATCTGCTTGACGAAACGCCAGGCCTCCCACAGCCAGGCGCGCCAGGCGTCGG
>DASQFA010000329.1:0-4380 GCA_035633375.1 Rubrivivax sp. | reverse complement strand
GGGCACGAACCACTCGCGCCCGCGCAGCCGGAAGCTGAAGTCGCCCGGCAGCCGGCCCAGGCCGAGGCGCGCGAACCAGGCCTTCAGGCCGCTGAACAGCAGGCAGGCCAGCAAGAAGACCAGCAGCCAGCGCATCACAGCCGGTGACAACGATCGCCGCTGCAAAAGCCCAGCGCGTCGAAGCTCAGGCCGCGCGCGAATGCGATGACCTTGAAGAGTTCTCCCATTTCGTGCTCGTGGATCAGCCGTTGTGCCGCGACGGCATTTTGCAGGCTCGCGCCCTGCATCAGCTGGGGCAGGCCGCAATTGATGAGAAAGCGCCCCTGTGAGGTGTAACCCAGCACCTCCAGCCCGGCCTCCTGCGCTGCCAGCGCGAGGCCGCTGAAGTTGAGGTGCGTGCTGATGTCCTTCAGGCCCACATCCTCCAGCGGGTCGTCATCGACGCGATGCGCGCGGTGGCACATCAGCGTGCCGCCGCTGCGCTGCGGGTGGTAGTACTCGGCCTCGGGAAACCCATAGTCGATGAAGAAGGCCACCGCCCGGCCCATGTGGGCGGCCAGCGTGCGCACGAACGCGTGCGCCTGCGCATGCGTCTCGACCACCGTGCCGGGCACGAAACCGTCCGCCACCGGCGGGCGCAGCAGGCTCGCCCGGTCGAGCCAGACGAAGCGCCCTTCGGCATTGGCCACGCCGCGTTCGAACCAATGCTGCCCGTCCCAGTGCAGCAGTTGCACCGGCATGGCATCGAGCACTTCGTTGCCGAGCACGACGCCGTCGATGCGTGGCGGCAGACGCTCATGCCAATGCACCTGCCCGGCCCACGGCTGCAGGTGCCGCACCTGGCGCGCGCGCAGCGCTGCCGACAACTCGACGATGTGGTACGCGCGCAAGCGGCCGCCCAGTTCACCCAGCAGTTGCGCCGCCAGCGCACCGGAGCCGGCGCCGAACTCCCAGATCTCGGCCGTGTCGCTGGCCTGCAGCGCCTGTTCGAGCTGCACGGCCAGTGCGCGCGCGAACAGCGGCGTCATCTCGGGCGCAGTGGCGAAGTCGCTGCCCGAGGCCGGCATGAGCCCGAACTTGCGGCTGCCGCTGGCGTAGTAGCCCAGGTCCGGCTCGTACAGGGCCATGGACATGAAACGGTCGAAAGGCAGCCAGCCCCCGTTCAGCTGGATGGCCGTACGCACCCGCTGCTGCAGTTGCGCCGATAAACTCCCGGTTCCCGCAGCGTCCATCGATGGATTGTAGAAAGCATGAACTCCCGCCCCGTGGCCCTGGTGACCGGAGCTGCACGCCGCCTCGGGCGCGACATTGCGCTCGAGCTGGCCGCACACGGCTGGGACGTGGCCCTGCACTGCCGCAGCTCGCTGAACGAGGCCCAGGCCACGGCACGGGAGCTTCGCGCACTCGGCGCTGCGGCCGAAACCTTTGCCGCCGACCTGGCCGACGAAGCCGCGTGCCGGGCGCTGGTGCCGTCGGTGCTGCAACACTTCGGGCGGCTGCAGGCGGTGGTCAACAACGCATCGCTGTTCGAATACGACGACGTGCAAACTTTCGGTTATGTGCTGATGGAGCGGCACTGGCGCAGCAACGTCGCCCCGGCCGTGCTGCTGGCGCGCGCGCTGCACGCGCATCTGGCCGAGGCCGGGATGTCCGGCTGCGTGGTCAACCTGCTCGACCAGAAACTGTGGAACCCGAACCCGGACTACCTGTCCTACACGCTGTCGAAGGCGGCCCTCGAGGCCGCCAACACCCTGCTGGCACAGGCCCTGGCGCCGCGCTTGCGCGTGTGCGGCGTGGCGCCGGGTGTCACGCTGCCTTCGGGGCCGATGAGCGAGCTCGAATTCGAAAGCGCGCGCCGGCAAACGCCGCTGCAACGCTCGTCCACTGGCGCCGACATCGCGCGAGCGGTGCGTTTCCTGCTCGAATCACCGGCCATCACCGGCACCACGCTGCTCGTCGACGGCGGGCAGCATCTGTCGCATCAGGCACGCGACGTGATGTTCCTCAACAAGGACTAGGATGAAATTGCCTGCGCACTCGCTTCGTTTAACGCTGCCTGCGCGGGGCGGCGCGTCAGTCCCTCGGTACGGCCAGGAGCAACGCACATGAGCCGCCGGGCAGTTCCCAAGGAGACTACCGCGGTGCGCAGCACGGAGGTTGCCTGATGAGCCTGCTGCTGCAACACCCCCGGTTGGTCGATTGCCGGCGCCTGTTCCTGCGCGACTACGGGGTCTGGATCAACATCGGCGTGCACGATTTCGAGAAGAAAGGCGAGCAGCGCGTGATCATCAATGTCGATCTGTACGTGCCGCTGCAGGTCTCCACGCCGCAGGCCGACCGGCTGGCCGAGGTGCTGGACTACGACTTCATCCGCCGCAGCATCAGCGAGCGCGTCGCGCGCGGGCATATCCATCTGCAGGAGACGCTGGCCGACGATCTGCTGCGCCTGATGCTGGCCCATCCGCAGGTGCGCGCGGCGCGTGTTTCCACCGAAAAGCCCGACGTGTACCCGGATTGCGATGCCGTCGGCGTCGAGGTCTTCGGCCTGCGCGCCGACGACCACTGAAAGCCCCCCATGAATGCCCCGAACGAAGCCGTCGTATTCGACGCACGCGCCCCCGATCTGCGCAAGCAGGCTTTCGAGGCCAACAAGCTGAGCAAGCGGCTGCACCGCCAGGTGGGCCAGGCGATCAGCGACTTCAACATGATCGAAGCCGGCGACAAGGTGATGGTGTGCCTGTCGGGTGGCAAGGACAGCCACGCGCTGCTCGACCTGCTGCTGTCGCTGCGCGGGCGTGCGCCGGTGCCCTTCGAGATCGTCGCCGTCAACCTCGACCAGAAGCAGCCCGGCTTTCCTGCCCATGTGCTGCCCGGATACTTGGCGGCGCTGGGCGTGCCCTTCCACATCGAGACACAGGACACCTACTCGATCGTCAAGCGCCTCATCCCCGAGGGGCAGACGATGTGCAGCCTGTGTTCGCGGCTGCGCCGCGGCATCCTGTACCGCGTGGCCAGCGAGCTGGGGGCCACCAAGATCGCCCTCGGACACCACCGCGACGACATGGTGGTGACCTTGATGATGAACATGTTCTTCGGCGGGCGCTTGAAGGGCATGCCGGCCAAGCTGGTCAGCGACGACGGCCGCCATGTAGTCATCCGGCCACTGGCCTACGTCGCCGAAACCGACCTCGAACGCTGGGCGCAGCAGCGCCAGTACCCGATCATTCCGTGCACGCTGTGCGGCAACCAGGACAACCTGCAACGCGTGCAGATCCGCGCCATGGTGCGCGAGTGGGAGCGCCAGTACCCCGGCCGCACCGACAACATGCTGCGCGCCATGGGCCATGTCGTGCCCTCGCACCTGATGGACTCCAAGCTGTACCCGTTTGCGACAGTCAAGCCCACCGGCCTGCCCGACACCGGCGGCGACCTGGCTTTCGACGACGATCCAGGCTGCGCCAGCCCGGCACGGGCCGTGCCAATGCGCTTCGGGCTCGATTGACGCCACGGGCTTTTCGATGCCCCCCGGCGGCGGCACGAAGCAGGCCGCAACGGTTCGTATTCATTTGCGTTCTGCTTTCGGCGCATAGCCGCCGAATACATGCAGCTTTCACCGCAGAGGAACGAAGGACGACGCAGAGGTACGCAGAGAAATACAGGAAACGATTTGGATCCATTGCATTTCCTCTGCGCCGACTCTGCGTCCTCCGCTGCTCTGCGGTGAATGAATTCGGTGTTTCGCGAGCGGCGGCTATGCGCCGAAGCGAGTCGCTCGAAAGCACGCGGCGTGGTGGATGGTTGATTGCACACTCGTATCAGAAAGTGGCTTCTGCGCGGCTGCTCGCGCCCACACCTTGTGCCACGAGCGCACGCAGATCGTCCTCCCAGGCCTTGAGCTTGGCACGCGCCGTCTGGCGCTGAGCGGGCGTGGTGCTGTTGTGCACCTGGGCGAAGAACGCGCAGTTGTATTCGCTCAGGCGCTGCTGGTAGGCGCGATAGTCACCGTCCTGCGTGCGTTGCACACGCGCGGCCAGGGCCTGCAGGCCGGCCAGGTTCGAGTCGCGGTCAGCACGCGCGGCGCCACCGGCGCTCAACCGGGCCAGCGTCTGCAGGGTTTCGATTTGCACACGCTGGCGCTCGGCAAACCATGCGGCGGCATCGAAGGGTGAGGCCGCTACGCCGGCGGCGATGAGCTGCCGCTGCCGCTCGTCCAGCCGCCCGAAAAGCATCTCGGTCCGGTCGATGCCACGCTTGACCGAGGCCTTCAGCCGCTCGTCGCCCTGCGGCTGCAGGAAATCCTCCTCGAACTCCTGGTTGGACTTGCGGTACTTGCGCTCCAGGTGCGCAAGCTGCTCCGCCTTCAGGCTGGGCAGCAGGTCT
>DASQFA010000328.1:0-3126 GCA_035633375.1 Rubrivivax sp. | reverse complement strand
GGTCGACCTGGGTGCGGTGACCACGCCGATGCTTTACTACGTGGCCGCCACGCGCGAGGCGCATGGCTGCCGCAGCGGCATCCAGGTCACCGGCAGCCACAACCCGAAGGACTACAACGGCTTCAAGATGGTGCTCGCCGGGCGCGCCATCTACGGCGCCGAGATCCAGGGCCTGCGCCGCCGCATCGAGGCCGAGGCCTACACCCAGGGGGCAGGGCGCAGCGCGACGATGGACATCGGCGCCGAGTACCGCGCGCGCATCGTCGGCGGCACGCAGCAGGCGCGGCGCATGAAGATCGTCGTCGATTGTGGCAACGGCATCCCCGGTGCGTCGGCGCCCGCCATCCTGCGCGCGCTGGGCAACGAAGTCATCGAGTTGTACAGCGAGGTCGACGGTGATTTTCCGAACCACCACCCCGACCCGAGCAAGCCGGAGAACCTGGCCGACCTGATCCGCACCGTGCAAGGCAGCGGCGCCGAGCTCGGCCTGGCCTTCGACGGCGACGGCGACCGCCTGGGCGTGGTCACGCGCGACGGCCAGATCATCTACCCCGACCGCCAGCTGATGCTCTTTGCCACCGACGTGTTGCAGCGCCACCGTGGTGCGCAGATCCTGTTCGACGTGAAGTGCTCGATGCACCTGGCGCCGCTGATCCGCCGCTCGGGGGGCGTGCCGCTGATGTGGATGACCGGACATTCGCTGATGAAGGCCAAGCTCAAGGAGACCGGCGCTCCGCTGGCCGGCGAGATGAGTGGCCACATCTTCTTCAGCGAGCGCTGGTACGGTTTCGACGATGCCACCTACACCGCGGCGCGGCTGCTCGAGATCGTGTCGCGCAGCCCGGACCCGAGCGCGGTGCTGAACGCGCTGCCCACCAGCTTCAGCACGCCGGAGCTGAACGTGCCCTGTGCCGAAGGCGAACACCACCGCGTGATCGAGAAGATGCGTGCGCAGGCGCGCTTCGACGGTGCCAGCGAGCTGATCACCATCGATGGACTGCGCGCCGAGTTCGCCGATGGTTTCGGCCTGGTGCGCGCCTCGAACACCACGCCGGTGCTGGTGCTGCGTTTCGAGGGCGACAGCGCGGTGGCGCTGGCACGCATCCAGGCGCAGTTCATGGCCGCACTGCATGCCGTGAAGCCCGACGCGCAGATCGCCACGGCGGCCCATTGAGCCTGTGCCAGCCCTTGCCGGCGCAGCGCCGATGACACATTGGCTGGCACGCCTTGCCTATTCGACGTTGCTGCGCGCGCTGACCCCGGCGTATCTGCTGCGGCAGTGGTGGCGCGGTCGGCGCGAGCCCTTGTATCGGCACGCGCTGCGCGAGCGGCTGGGCTTCGGCTATGGGCAGGTCACGGCAGGCGCGCTGTGGCTGCATGCCGTGTCGCTGGGCGAAACCCGCGCCGCAGCGCCGCTGGTCGACGAACTGCGGCGGCAGCGCCCGGGCATGCGGCTGCTGCTCACGCACGGCACCGCCACCGGCCGCGCCGCCGGGGCCGCCCTGCTGCGCGAGGGCGATGCACAGACCTGGCTGCCCTGGGACACACCCGGAGCGACGAGACGCTTCCTGAACCACCATCGGCCTGCGGTGGGGGTGCTGATGGAAACCGAGATCTGGCCCAACCTGCTGCTCGAGGCACGCAGCGCCAGGCTGCCGATGGTGCTGGCCAACGCCCGTCTGAGCGAGAACAGCCAGCGCAAGGCTGAGCGCATCGATGCGCTTGTTCGCCCGGCGGCGCAAACGCTGCAGCGCGTGCTGGCGCAGACCGAGGCCGACGCGCGGCGGCTGCGCGAGGCGGGCGCCCTGCAGGTGCAGGTCTGTGGCAACCTGAAGTTCGACCACAGCCCGAATGCGGAGCTGCTCGTTCGGGGTCGGCAGTGGCGCCGGTTGCTCGCGCGGCCGGTGGTGCTGGCGGCGGTGACGCGCGAGGGCGAGGAACTGCCGCTGCTGCGCTGCTGGGCGGCACTGGACGCACCGCGGCCGCTGCTGCTGCTGGTGCCGCGCCACCCGCAACGCTTCGATGCCGTCGCCGAGATGGTGGTGGACTGCGGCTTCATGCTGCGGCGGCGCAGCCAATGGACGGGGTCGCCGCCCGCCGAGGCGAGCTTAGCCGACGTCTGGCTGGGTGACTCGATGGGCGAGATGCCGCTGTACTACGGCAGTGCCGATGTCGCGCTGTTGGGGGGCAGCTTCGCACGCTTGGGCGGGCAGAATCTGATCGAGGCGGCGGCCTGTGGTTGCCCGCTGGTGATGGGACCGCACACCTTCAACTTCAGCGAGGCCGCCGACCTGTCGTTGGCGGCAGGTGCCGCAGTGCGTGTGGCCGACATCGACGAGGGCGTGGCGCGCGCGGTGGCGCTGGCACACGACCCGGCACGCAACGACTGGGTGCGGCGCGCCGTCGGTTTTGCAGCGGCGCATCGCGGTGCCGCCGACCGCATGGCGCGCGAAGTGCTGGCGGTGATGGACTTGGGCGCTGGCTGAACCGGCGTGTGGTTCAAGCCATCGAACGTCGCTGGCTGCTGACGGCGCAAAGCCGCCGCTCGCGAAACACGGAATTCATTCACCGCAGAGTAACGGAGGACGCAGAGTTGGCGCAGAGGAAATGCAATGGATTCAAATCGTTTCCTGTATTACTCTGCGGACCTCTGCGTCCTCCGTTCCTCTGCGGTGAAGGCTGCTTGTATTCGGCTGCTTAGCGCCGATTGCAGCCAGCGGCGAGGCGCCGAGGCTTTTGCCTTGATCCGAATGTCGGCTCTACTTGGCGAGCAGGCTGTTTACCGCCCTCAGGTCGTTCGGCGTCAATTGACCCGAGGCCTGGCGCAGACGCAGGCTGCCGACGAGCACGTCGTAGCGTGACTTGAACAGGTCGCGTTGGGTCTGGAACAGCTGCGTCTGCGCGTTCAGCACATCCAGCGTCACGCGCACGCCGACCTTGTAACCCAGTTGCGTGGCTTCGAGCGCGAGCTTGCTCGATGCCTCGGCAGCCTCGAGCGCCTTTACCAGCGCCTCGCCGGATTGCACGCCAAAGAAGCTCACGCGCGTGTTCTGCGCCACGGTGCGGCGTGCGTTTTCGAGTTCATCGCGCGAGCGCTGTGCCAAGGCCACGGTTTCCTTCATGCGG
>DASQFA010000327.1:0-18633 GCA_035633375.1 Rubrivivax sp. | reverse complement strand
GGGCCTGCGCGAGTTCTCGGTGCTCGACGCGGGCGTCTACCTCCAGACGCTGATGCTGTCGGCCCAGGCCCGTGGCTTGGCGACCTGCGCGCAGGGTGCGCTGGCCACCTGGGCCGGCCCGGTGCGCGCCGCCTTCGACATCCCGGCGCCCTACCGGCTGATCTGCGGGGTGTCCATCGGCTACGCGTCCGCGCACGCAGTAAATGGCTTTAACCCGGGGCGGGTGGCGGCGGCGACGCTTCGCATCGAGCCGGCGTCGCACGTCGGCAGAGTGCGTAAGTAACTGCGATCCGCAACCAAGTGCTGCTGCCGAAATGAGGGCGCTGGTACAGGGGACCGCAGGCGTGGGTCGGTAGATGCCTACCTCGCTTGTCACACCCGCTGGCGAAGGACATGCGGCCATCTCCAGCACGAGATCGACGAGCTGAGATGCCAGGAAGCTGCCTATCGCCACCGTCAGCTCATGGCCGATTGCCGGTACTCATGAACGGCCGGTTCGGGGCAGTTCAGTTGCGATTTGCCTCGGGCCAAACCCCGTCCCGATTGGCCAGAAATTCCAGGGCGGCTCCGCCAAGCGGAGCCAGTCGCGGCACGGCACCTCACGCTGACTACGAAGGCATCGATTCGACGCTACCAGTCGACACGCATGCGCTGCATGGATGCGGCCAGGTGGAGGACGCTTCGCATCAGCGACAAACAAGCGCGCGACTACTTCAACTGGTCCAGCGATCTGTCCCGCAGGTACTCGGCAAACAGCGGATCGTCGACAGCGGCCGGTCCGCTGCCGCCCTTGGCCAGCAGGCCCGCCCGGCGCAGCCGCTCAATCGCTGCGCGCACCTTGGCTACAGTCGGTCGACTGCCCTGGACCTTCACCAGTGAATCCAGAGTTTCGCGCCCCATGGGCGGCTGCCCATGCGCGATAGCCAAGAGCACCGCACGCTCGAACAGATCATGTGGCTGCAGCAGCGCGCTCCATCCGGCGACCTGTCGATCATCGAGCAGGAATCGCTTCACGCCGACATCCAAATCGGTGAGGCCCTCTGCCGACAAGGACTTCACCAGGTCCCTCATCAGCCGGGGCTTGAAGCCGATCCTCGCAAAGACGCGGCGCATATCTTCCAAGGGCAACAGCTTGCTCGGATGGACTTCGGCAAAGTGATCGGCGAGTTGTTTCAGGTAGTCGTCACCCAGCACCGGGAAGTCCAGCAGCTGCGCAAACTGGTACATCGGCGAACCCGCCGTGGACAGCATGCGCACCATGGCTTCCTGGGACGATCCGGTGAACACCGACTTGAGGATATCGCGGCGCTTGTGCAGCACTGCGCGCAGGGTGGCGATGACCCGTTCCCCGTCTGCCACATCGCCCAAGGCCTGGATTTCGTCGAGCATCAGCAGGATCGGCTTGTCGGCGGCAGCAGCCAGGCGGACCACCAGGGCATCCAGGCGCAGCTCCGGCGCTGTAGGTAGGGGCCGTCGAGTGGGGGCGTCTCCAAAGTCCAGCGAGGCACCCAGCGCCCCCACCTTCTTGACCGTCGTCTTGGCCAGTCGGCCCACCTCGCTGCTGGGAACCGTGACATCGTCCAGGGCCTCCTCCAGCGCATGATTGATCGCCTCGAGTGGCGCCGATTTCTGCAGCCACAAGTCGGCGTACACAGGCAGCCACTTGGCCTGCCTGGCCGCGGGCGCGAGATCATGATCGAGGAAGTAGGTCTTGCCGACACGGCGAGGCGCAAACATCGCCAGCGGGCGGCCTGGCTGGGCTTTGATCAACCCCAGGTAGCTCTTGGCCAGCGCCGGGCGGCGCACTTCGATATCGTCAAAGGTCTTCATTGTTGTCGTGTGTTGCTTTGTTCACGACAATTGTCGCATTAACAACAATAGACAGCAATTCGTCGCAGTGATGTGCCACGGCATCCCCGACCGGTCGAGGGCCGGATGCTCGCCGCACACAGAATGCCCAAAGCGTACGCCTCCCGACGACGGATCGCACTGACCTGGCTGACCCGCTCAGGGTCACGTCGATCCGATATGCCGAACCCCCGTCCGAGAAGGCTCATGCGGGCGCCTGCGAGAGGCCTCCGGGGCAGCGTTACCGACCCTCAGCACCACCGTCCGAGAACCGCTGCACGCTGGCCGATAAGGGTCGAAAACAACCTCGCAAAGCGCCGCTTTGCACCCCATCCGATCTCAGATTTGGCCCACGGATGGGAACTGATCGCTCTAAGCTGTTGATTTAAAAGGAACTTTGTGGGGTGGCTGATGGGACTCGAACCCACGACAACAGGAATCACAATCCTGGACTCTACCAACTGAGCTACAGCCACCGTAGAAGCGGCGAATTATAGTCCCGGCGCCGCACCACCCCGGGGGCCAAGACGGCTCAGCGCGTGGGGGCGGAGGCCGCCCCATCGGCCGCGCCGGCGGCAGCCTTGATCTCGGTATTGAAGCGCGACTTCAGTGCCGCAAGGTAGGCCTGCGCCTCGGCGTTGGCCAACGCCTGCGCATACTGGTCCTGCAGGTTCTGCTCGCTGGCCAGCGCCGGGTCGCGTGGAAGGATCTGGGTCACACGGGCCACCACGTAGCCCTGTTCGCCCAGGTCCACGCCCAGCGGCACCGGCAGCTTGCTGGCATCAGCGCCGAGTACGGCATCCACGACGTTGCGCGGCACGCCCTGTGCCGATGCACGGCCGATGACGGCGCTTTCCGGCAAGGCGGAGTCGCCACCCTTTTGCAGTTGCGCCAGCAGCGCCTGGCCTTCCTTCGTGGCGAGCGCAGCCGCCTGTTCGGCCACCAGGCGCTCGCGCACGCGGTCCTTGACGTCGGCCAGCGGCAGAGTGCGCGCCGGGGTGTAGTCCACGATGCGCGCCGACGCCAGTTGGCTAGGCCCGACTTCGATGGCGTCGGTGTTGCGCTTGTTGCGCACTGTGTCGTTGCCGAACAGCGCCTCCAGCAGCTTGGCCGACGCCAGCGGCCCGGTGGCACCCGGTGCCGGCGTGCGCTGCACCGTGGCAGTTCGCTTCTCGAGCTTGAGCTTGTCCATTGCCGGCTGCAGGCTGTCGGATTGTTCATAGACCAGGTTCGTGAACTGTTCGGCCGCCTCGGCAAAGCGCTTTTGCGCAAGCTGCTTGCGCACCTCGTCCTCGATTTCGGCACGCACGCTTTCGAAGCTCTTCTTCTCGCCACCGCGCACCGCGCTCAGCTGGATGATGTGATAGCCGAAGTCGGTCTCCACCAGGTTGCTGATCTCGCCCGGCTTCATCGCAAACACGGCATCTTCGAAGGGCTTGACCATGCCGCCACGGCCGAAGAAATCGAGATCGCCGCCCCGCTCGGCGCTGCCGGGGTCATTGCTGTGGGCCTTGGCAAGCTCGGCGAACTGCGCCGGCGCCTGGCGCACCTGTTCGAGCAGCTCTGCGGCCTTGGCCTTGGCTTTCTGCCGCTCCGCCGCGGGCTTGCCCTTGTCGGCAGCGATCAGGATGTGACTGGCGCGGCGCTCCTCGGCAGTGGTGTAGCGGGTGGCGTTTTCCGCGTAGTAGCGGCGCAACTCTTCCTGCGGCACGGTCACGCCCTGCTTCAACGCCGCCTGGTCGAGCACCAGGTACTCGATGGTCGCCTGTTCGCTCGCGCGGAACAGCGCCTCGTTGGCCTTGTAGAAGGCATCGATGTCGGCGTCGGTGGGGTTGACCTTGGCGCGGTAGTCGGTCGCATTGAAGCGCTGCAACTGCACCTGCCGGCGCTGCAACAGCGGGTCGAGCGATAGATCGACCACGGCCTTGGGTGCCAGCCCGGTGGCGCCGATGCCCTGCAGCACCTGGCGCATCGCCATGTCCTGACGCAGGCTCTGGGCGAACATCTCCGAGCTCATGCCTTGCGCCACGAGCAGGTCCCGGTTGACACTGCCATCCGGGTTGCGCAATGCAGCGAACTGCGGGTCGGTGGCAAACACGCGCTGCAAGCGCTCATCGCTGATGCCCAGGTTCATGTGATCAGCGGCCGCCAGCAGCACCCGCTCGCGCACGATGCCGTCGAGCGTTTCGCGGCGTACCTGTGGCGTGTCGAGCAGCTTCACATCCACGTTCGGCATCTGCTGGCGCAGCCGTTCGACGTTGCGCTGGTGCGCTGCGTCCCACTCGACGCGGGTGATGCCGCGGCCGTCGACCTGTGCGACCTTGGTGTTCGATCCATCCGTGAAGCTGGAGTACCCCTGCACTCCGAAGAACACGAATGACGGGAAGATCAGCAGCACCAGAATGCCCTGGAACAGGCGGGTGTGGGTGCGAACGAAATCGAACATGGTGGACCTTGGGCGCGTCGTGGGTCTTGATCGGCGTGCGGCGCAAGCGAAGAAGGCGAACCAGGGCGGTTCGCCTTCGGTCGGCCTGCCGGAAACCAAGCACGCAACAAGCGCCGCCAGGCTCCGCTCATATGTGCGTAGATTCTAGGGCAGTTGGCAGGCAAGCCTGCAATGCCTTGTACTGGTGGGTGCTGAGGGGCTCGAACCCCCGACCTACGCCTTGTAAGGGCGCCGCTCTACCAACTGAGCTAAGCACCCCGTACTGCAGGTGCCACAGGAACGGCTAGAGCGCGTCCCTGAGGGCTTTGCCGGGCCTGAACTTCGGCACTTTGGCGGCCTTGATCTTGATGGCCGCGCCAGTGCGCGGGTTGCGCCCGGTGCGTGCAGCGCGTTTGGTGACAGCGAAGGTGCCGAAGCCGACGATGGTGACACTGCCGTTCTTCTTCAGCGTGCTCTTCACGCCGCCGACCACCGCATCCAGCGCACGACCCGCCGCCGCCTTGGAGATGTCGGCCTGCTTGGCAATGTGTTCGATCAGATCCGACTTGTTCATTGAGTTGCCCCTCGCGCGATAGACATATTGGAGAATTCTGGATGGTAGGTCTCTGGACGCGCTGCATGGCACGCTCGGCCCGAGCCGATTACAGCCCTGCGCAAAAGCCGTGTCAAGACTGGGCTCGATTCTATTCGCATTGCCCCCGTGTTCCAGGGGGATCGTCGCGTGTTTGCCCCTTGACAAGCGCATGGCGCAGACCTAGCCGCGGCTCACGGCCTGCTCCAGCGCGCGGCCCACATCCACCGTGTGGGCACTTCCCCCGATGTCCGGAGTGCGCGGCGCCGAGACGTCGGACAACAAGGCCTCGATGGCGTCGACGATGCAGTCATGGGCATCGCGGTGCCCCAGGAAGTCGAGCATCAGTGCGGCCGACCACACCATCGCGATCGGGTTGGCGATGCCGCGCCCCGCAATGTCGGGCGCCGAGCCGTGCACCGGTTCGAACAGCGACGGCCATTGCCGCGTCGGGTTGAGGTTGGCCGAAGGCGCGATGCCGATGGTGCCGGTGCACGCCGGGCCCAGGTCGGACAGGATGTCGCCGAACAGGTTGCTCGCCACCACCACGTCGAAGTGCTGCGGGCGTTGCACGAAGTGCGCGGCGAGGATATCGATGTGGAAGCGGTCCACGCTGACATCCGGATACGACTTCGCCATCGCCTCGACACGCTCGTCCCAGTAGGGCATGGTGATGGAGATGCCGTTGCTCTTGGTGGCCGAGGTGAGCTTGCGCCGCGGCCGCTGCATCGCCGCGTCGAAGGCGAACTTCAGCACGCGGTCCACGCCAATGCGCGACATCACCGTCTGCTGCATCACGATTTCGCGCTCGCTGCCCTCGAACATGCGCCCGCCGATGCTGGAGTACTCGCCTTCGGTGTTCTCGCGCACGATCAGCATGTCGATGTCGCCGGGCTGCAGCGGCCGGCCCTGCCGGTCCACCAGCGGCGAGCGCATGCCGGGCATCAACCGCGCCGGGCGCAGGTTCACATACTGGTCGAAGTCGCGGCGAAACTTCAGCAGCGATCCCCACAGCGAGACATGGTCGGGCACCGCGGCCGGCCAGCCGATGGCACCGAAGAAGATGGCATCCACGCCGCCGATGCGCTCTTTCCAGTCGGCCGGCATCATCTCGCCGTGCTTCGCGTAGTAGTCGCAGTTGGCGAAATCGAAGTGGTCGACCTGCAGGCTGATGCCATAACGGCGAGCCGCGGCGTCGAGCACGCGCACGCCCTCGGGCATGACCTCCTTGCCGATGCCGTCGCCGGCGATGACGGCGATGCGGTGTGGGCTCATCTCAGGGTCTCCAGTCTGGGTTGATCTTGCCGGGCCGGCTCGCGCACCACCAACCCGACGCCGACTGCGGTGAGCACCAGGCCAGCCAGCACCAGCGGTGTGAGCAGTTCATCGAACAGCAGCCAGGCCAGTATCGACGTGCACGGCGGCACCAGGAACATCAGGCTGGTGACGCGCGTCGCCGCGCCGCGCTGCACCATCATGTACAGCAGCGAGCTGCCGCCCAGTGTCAGCACCAGCACGGACCAGGCCATGGCGCCGAAGAGCGCCGGCGTCGGCTGCACGGCTTCGCTCTCCAGCAGTGCCAGCGGCAGCACGACCACGAAGGCCGCCATCAGCTGCACCATGTTGGCGGTGCGCACATCGCAGGGCGCGACGAAGCGCTTCTGGTACAGCGTGCCGATGGTGATGGCCAGCAACGCCATCAGGCACAACGCCAGGTTGGTCGGCGTCACTTCGCCATGGCCGAGCTTGTGCCACACCACCAGCACCAGGCCGCACAGGCCAAGCGCCAGGCCCAGCCATTGGCGCGGCGTGACGCGGCGCTCCTGGCCCGTGGCGTCGCGGCCGGGCCGCCCCAAGGCGACCGCGCCCCCTTGGGCGGCCGACGCCTGCGCCTTGGGGGCCATCATCGCTACCCACAGCGCGGTCAGCACGGGCTGCAGGCCCACGATCAGCGCCGAGGTGCCTGCGCCGATGCCCAGCTTGACGGCGCTCCACACACCCCCCAGGTAGCCAGCGTGGATGAGCACGCCAATCACCGCCAGGTGCAGCCATTGCGCGCGCCCTTTGGGCCAGGCGGCGCGCGACAGCAGCACCCACACGCCGAAGGCCAGCACCGACAACGCGAAGCGCCAGGCCAGAAAACCCATGGGGGGTGCATAAGGCATGCCAAAGCGCGCCACCACGAAGCCGGTGCTCCAGATGAGCACGAACACCAGCGGCATGATCGCCGCCAGGTCGGCCGGGCGCTGCGTTTGCGTCATCGAGCTGCCGATGGGTGCGGTCGCCGTCGCATCGGCCGAGCGGCGCTCATCGCGCCCTGGCGCGAATCTCAGGCAGGGCCTTGCGCATGTAGTAGACCATCGACCAGATCGTCAGGAAGCTGGCAAAGTAGATCAGCACCGTGCCCCAGATGCGCGTGTCGATGATGCCGAAGAGCGCGCCGTCGAACAGCAGGAAGGGGATGGCCACCATCTGCACCACGGTCTTGAGCTTGCCCAGCATGCTTACCGCCACGCTGCGCGAGGCGCCGATCGCCGCCATCCACTCGCGCAGTGCCGAGATGGCGATCTCGCGCCCGATGATGATGAAGGCCACGAAGGCATTCACACGGTCCAGCTGCAGCAGGATGAGCAGCGCCGCGCAGACCAGGAACTTGTCGGCCACCGGGTCGAGAAAGGCACCGAAGGACGAGGTCTGGTTGAGCTTGCGCGCCAACCAGCCGTCGAGCCAGTCGGTCAGCGCCACCACGATGAACAGCACCGTGGCCAGCAAGTTGCGGGTCGGGCCGTCCAGCGGCAGGTAGAACACGCCGACGATGAGCGGGATCGCGACGATGCGCGCCCAGGTCAGCAGTGTCGGGATGGTGAAGAACATCGGGGCATTGTGCCCGCAGATGGCACGGCCGCGACCGCGCCGGGCCGCGCGGGCAGCGTGCACCGCCACCGCGCGTCAGTGCAGGGCGCGGTAGATCGCTTCGGCCAGCTCGCGCGAGATGCCATCCACCCCGGCCAGGTCGTCGACACCCGCATTGGCCACGCCGCGCACGCCGCCGAAGCGCTGCAGCAGCAGCGCGCGCTTCTTCGGCCCGACGCCGGCGATGTCCTCGAGGCGGCTGCCGCCCGTGCGCACGCTGGCGCGGCGCGCGCGCATGCCGGTGATGGCAAAGCGGTGCGCCTCGTCGCGGATCTGCGCCACCAGCATCAATGCGGCCGAGTCATGGCCGAGCGAGACCTTGGCGCGCCCGTCGGCGAAGACCAGTTCCTCCAGGCCGACCTTGCGCCCCTCGCCCTTTTCCACACCGACGATCAGCGACAGGTCCAGGCCCAGTTCCTCGAACACCTCGCGTGCCACCGAGACCTGGCCGCGCCCGCCGTCCACCAGCACCAGGTCGGGCAGCCGCGCCTGGCCACTTTCCCCCTGCCCCTGCGTGACGAGTTCGGCCAGCTTGGCATAGCGGCGCGTCAGCACCTGGCGCATCGCCGCATAGTCGTCGCCGCCGGTGATGGCCTGGATGTTGAAACGCCGGTACTGGCTGTTCTGCATGCGATGATCTTCATAGACCACGCAGGCGGCCTGCGTCGCCTCACCCGCGGTGTGGCTGATGTCGAAACACTCGATGCGAAAGCGCTCGGCGTCGGGCACCTCCAGGTCCAGCGCCTCGGCCAGCGCACGCGTGCGTTCGCGTTGCGAGCCCTCTTCGGCCAGCAGGCGCGCCAGCGCAATGCCGGCACCCTTGATCGCCATGTCGAGCCAGATGCGGCGTTGCTCGCGTGGCTGGTGCACGGTGCGCACGCGAGTGCCGGCTTGCTGCGCCAGAGCCTCGATCAAGGTCTCGTCCACTGCATGGCTCAACACCAGCAGCGGCGGCACCGCCTGCCCCAGGTAGTGCTGCGCTAGAAACGCCTCGAGCACCTGCACCTCGGCGCTGCGCACGGCAGGCAACGGCGCTTGCACGTCGCCATCGGCTGCGCGCACGATGTCAGTGTCAGTACCGGTGCCGGTGCCGGTGTTAGTGCCAGCGCCAGCGCCGGTTTCGATGGGCATGCCGGTTTCGAGGGGCATGCCGGTGCCGGTGCCAGCGACGGTGCCAGTGCCGGCTTCCATGCGCATGCCGGTGTCGACTTCGATGTCATCGACGTCTGCCTGCACGGCCATCGCCGTGGCCTCGTCCACATGCGCCGGGAAGTAGGCCCGGTCGCCTAGATGACGGCTGCCCCGCACCATGGCCAGGTTGACGCAGGCGCGGCCACCGGCCACGCGCACGGCGAGGATGTCGACATCGCGGTCGCTGGCCGACAGGCTGCTGGCATCCACCGACTGCTGGTGCAACACGCGCGACAGCGCGCCGATGCGGTCGCGCCACTCCGCCGCGCGCTCGTACTCCAGCGCCTCGGCGCAGGCGCTCATCTTCTGCTGCAGCTCGTCGATCACCTGCTGCGGCTCGCCGAGCAGGAAGCGCTCGGTGTTGCGCACGTCCAGCGCATAGTCGGCCTGCGACACCAGGCCCACGCAAGGGCCGGAGCAGCGGCGGATCTGGTACAGCAGGCACGGCCGCGAACGGTTGGCGAACACCGTGTCCTCGCAGCTGCGCAGGCGGAACACCTTCTGGATCAGCAGGATCGTTTCCTTCACCGCCCAGGCGCCCGGATAGGGGCCGAAATAGCGGTGCCTGCGATCCACGCTGCCGCGGTAGTAGGCCACGCGCGGGAAGCGTGCCGCCTGAGTGGCCGCCAGGCCCTCGGCCGTGCCGGTGATCTTCAGGTACGGGTAGCTCTTGTCGTCGCGGAACAGGATGTTGAACTTCGGGTTCAACGTCTTGATCAGGTTGTTTTCAAGCAGCAAGGCCTCGGCCTCGGTGCGCACCACCGTGGTTTCCAGGCGCACGATGCGCGTCACCATGTGGCCGATGCGCGTGCCGCCCAGGTCCTTGTGGAAATAGCTCGACACGCGCTTCTTCAGGTTGCGCGCCTTGCCCACATAGAGCACTTCACCGCGCGCATCGAAGTAGCGGTACACACCGGGCAGCCCGGGCAGCGCGGCCACCTCGATCCACAGCCGCTCGCGCAGCGATTCGGCGCTGTCGGGCGTGGGTTCGGCGGGGGTCGGGGCTGCGCTCATCGGCGACGATTTTGGGGCCTTCGATAATCGAGCGCATGGCAACGCCCTTGCAGTGGGATCTGTTCTGCCGCGTCATCGACAACTTCGGCGACATCGGCGTGTGCTGGCGCCTGGCTGCCGACCTGGGCGCGCGCGGCCATGCGGTGCGCCTGTGGATCGACGATCCCTCCGCGCTGGTCTGGATGGCCCCCGACGGCGCCATCGGGGTCGAGGTGCTGCACTGGACGCCGCAAGCCTGCCTGCCCGCACCCGGCGACGTGGTCGTCGAGGCCTTCGGCTGTGATCCACCCGCACCCTTCGTCGCCCAAATGGCGCGCCGCGTTCGTGCCCCGGTGTGGATCAACCTCGAATACCTCAGCGCCGAGGCCTATGTGCAGCGCAAGCATGGCCTGCCGTCGCCGCAGCTGAGCGGCCCCGGGCAGGGCCTGACCAAGTGGTTCTTCTATCCGGGCTTTGGCACCGGCACCGGCGGGTTGATCCGCGAACCCGGCTTGATGGCCGCGCGCAGCCGTTTCGATGCACACGCATGGCTGCAATCGATGGGGCTGGCGGCGCACCCCGGCGAGCGCGTGGTCAGCCTGTTCTGCTACGACACGGCCCCAGTGGCGGCGCTGCTGAACACGCTGTCGAGCCAGCCCACGCTGCTGCTGGCTGCACCGGGTGCGGCGCAACGGGCCGTGCGCGCAGCCGGCGCCACGCTGCCGGGCCTGCGCAGCATCGAACTGCCGTGGTTGCGGCAGATTGAGTTCGACCGCCTGCTGTGGGCCTGCGACCTGAACTTCGTGCGCGGCGAGGATTCGTTCGTGCGCGCGCAGTGGGCCGCAGCGCCCTTCATCTGGCAGATCTATGCGCAGCGCGATGCCGTCCACGCCGTAAAGCTGGACGCGTTTCTCGGCTTGTTCCTGGCCGGTGCCGATGCGCAGTTCAGCGCCGAGTTGCAAGCCCTATGGCGTGCCTGGAACGGCCTGCACCACTGGCCCGGGCGGCTGCCTGCACACAGCGCCTGGTGCGCGCAGGCGCAGCGCTGGCGCACCAGGCTGCTGGCCGCACCCGACATGGTGTCGCAACTGCTCGGCTTCGTTGACGAAAGGCGCTAAAATGCCGGGCTTTGCGCGTCGGCGCCCCAAGCTGCCGGCAGCCGCGCTTCCAGGTGAGCCGGCCCGCGCGCCACCCTACGGAATCTGACCATGAAAATCGCCCAGGAAATACGCGCCGGCAACGTCATCATGCACGGCAAGGACCCGATGGTCGTGCTTCGTTGCGAATACAGCCGCGGCGGCCGCAACTCGGCCACCGTGCGCATGAAGCTGAAGAGCCTGCTCAACGCGACCGGCACCGAGGTCGTGTTCAAGGCCGACGACAAGATGGACCAGATCGTGCTCGACAAGAAGGAGTGCACCTACTCCTACTTTGCCGACCCGATGTACGCCTTCATGGACGCCGAGTACAACCAGTTCGAGGTCGAATCCGAGAACATGGGCGACGCCATCCAGTACCTGGAAGAGGCGATGCCGGTGGAAGTGGTGTTCTACGACGGCAAGGCGATCTCGGTCGAACTGCCGACCACGGTGGTGCGCGAGATCATCTACACCGAGCCGGCCGTAAAGGGCGACACCTCTGGCAAGGTCATGAAGCCGGCCAAGCTGGCCACGGGGCTGGAGATCCCGGTGCCGTTGTTCGTGGCCACAGGCGACAAGATCGAGATCGACACGCGTACCAACGAGTACAAGAAGCGCGTCTGATCCGCACGGCTGGCGCGGCATCAGGCCCTGTCGGTGGCCACGCCGGGGCCGGCGCTGGGCACCCAAGGCTTGGTGATGATCCCCGATGGGAACAACCTCGAAGCAGTTTGCCACGCGCCCGGCTGATGGCGCAGCCCAACGTCAAGCCGCGTGTTTGGCGTTCGCGCCGGCTTCGGCCCGCGTGCCCGCTTAGGCTTTGATGGTCTTCGATTTCGATGCCGCCGTGCATGCGCCCTTTCGCATGCAACCCGGCCTGCGCCGCCTGGCGGATGGCACACCACAACTGAGCGCTTGCGCCCGCGACAGCCGCCACCTGCACGAAAAGCTGCGGGCACTGAGCCAGGTGCCGCCGCCCGCGCTGCAATGCACGCCCGGGTTCGACGCCACTCCCGCCCTGCACGCGCTGTGCGCCCAGGCAAGGGCAGAAGACGCCTCGGTCTTCGGCTGGGATGGCCACACCGCCGCCGCCCATCGGCTGGGCTGGGCCGTGTGCGCGGGCGAAGTGCTCGAGCTTGCGGGCGAACCCGCGGCCTTGCCGCAGGTCGGCACCTGTCTGCGCCAGCTGCCACCGGCATGGCGCCTGCCGGGCCTGCTGTCACTGGCCTTCGCCGAGGACTTCGCCGTCATCGACGGCCGCAGTGCGCTGATTCCCTGGCTGGCGGTGGCCCTGCCCTCGCACTGGGCGCCGGAGCAGAAGATCGGCCTGCATTTTGCGCAGGTGCACGCACCGGTGGCCGACAACCAGGTGCTGCTCGCCGCTGGCGACGCACTGGCGCGGCTGGTCAGCTCGCCCGCGCGCTGGGAACGCTTCGTCTGGACCCTCACCCCCAACCCGCGGCTGAATGCCCACCCGGCGCAGGCCGCGGCGCCGCGCTGGGCCAGCGGCGATGCCGATGCCGTGGCGGCCCAGGCCTGGTGGCGCACCGAACGCCAGACCTTCATCCCGGTGCCCGGCGTCGCGCAGGCGGTGTTCTCGATCCTCGTCGACACCCAGCCATTCACCCAGGCCATCGACAGCCCGGCCAGGGCCGCACGGCTGCATGACGCGCTGGCCTCGATGAGCCTGGCCGTGCTGCAGTACCGCGGCCTGGCCGTAGTGCGCGGCGACCTGCTGCAATGGCTGGCGCGGCGCGCCGGCGAATGACGCCGGACCTGGCGGCGCTGCAGGCGCTGTGGCGGCAGCGCGATCAGGTCGTACTGCTGCAAGCCGGCTTCGGCACCGGCGAAGCGTTCCTGGGTATCTGGCACGCCTGGCGCCACGATGCGCAGCGCCGCGCGCGTCTGCACGTCATCACCATCGAGCCCACGCCGCCCGATGCCCGCGGCCTGCTGCGCGCGCATCGGCATGGAGTTCTGGCGGCACTGGCCCACGAACTGGCGGCACTGTGGCCGCCGCGCACGCGCAACCTGCATCGCATCGGCCTGGACGGCGGGCAGCTGACGCTGTTGCTGGCCATCGGCGAAACGATGGCGTGGCTGCCCGAGCTGCGGGCCGAGGTCGACGTCTTCCGGCTCGAGGCAGCCGCGATGCCGGCCGATGTGCAACGGGCGCCGCAACGGCTTTGCAAGGCACTGGCGCGGCTGGCCGCGGCGCAGGCCAGCGTGACCCTCGCGCTGCCGCCACGGGCGATCCGCCCGGCATTGCGCAGCGCGGGCTTCCAGTGCGTGGACGAGCCCCCCGGCAGCCCGGCGTCGGCAGCGGCAGAAGGCGCGACGCTGACGCGCGCCGTGTACCGCCCGCAGTTCGTGCCGCGGCGCCGCGCGCCGCGCTACGTTGCCGCCAACAAAGGCCAGGTGCTCATCGTCGGTGCCGGCCTGGCCGGTTGTGCCGTGGCCTGCGCGCTGGCCGAGCAGGGCTGGCACAGCACGCTCGTCGATCGCTGCGCATCGCCGGCGCAGCAGGGATCGGGCAACCCGGCAGGGCTGTTCCACGGCATCGTCAACCCGCAGGACGGCAGCCACGCGCGTTTCAACCGCGCCGCTGCGCTGCAGGCGCAAGGCGCAGTGCGGCAAGCGATTGGCGAGCATGGTGCCCAGGGCGACACACGCGGGCTGCTGCGGCTGGAGATGAGAGGCAAGGACACGCTGCGCATGCGCGCCGAACTGGCCGCACTGCAACTGCCTGCCGACTACGCCCAAGCCCTCGATGCCGCCGAGGCCAGTGCACGCTGCGGTTTGCGCCTGGAACACCCGGCCTGGTTCTACCCGGGCGGCGGCTGGGTGCAACCGGGCGCGCTGGCGCGCTCGTTCCTGCAGCGCGCCGGCCGCTCCAGCGGCTTTGTCGGATGCCGATCGGTGCACGCCTTGCGCCAGTGCCACGGGCGATGGTCGTTGCTCGATGCGGCCGGGCACACCTTCGCCGAAGCCACCATCGTCGTGCTGGCCAACGCCTGGGACGCGCTGCGTCTGCTGGATGTGCACCACTGGCCGGTGCAGCGCGTGCGTGGCCAGATCAGCCTGTACGACAACGCGGGTGCGGCTGCGGCGCAGCGCTTTCAGCTGCCTTGGCTGCCACTGGCCGGAGCCGGCTATGTGCTGCCGCCGCTGGACGGCCAGGCGCTGTTCGGCGCGACTTCGTCGGTAGACGACGATGGCGAGACACGCCCCGCCGACCACGCAGCGAATCTTCAACGCCTGCGGCTGCTGAGCCCGCAATCGCTGCCCGCCGGTGACTCGCAGGATGCCACGTGCCTGCACGGGCGCGTCGGTTGGCGCTGCGTGGCCGCCGACCGGCTGCCGATGGTGGGTGCCGTGCCAGACGAAGCCGCATGGGCCCAAGCCCCCAGCGACCGCTTGCGAGAAGCGCCACGCAAAGCGGGCCTGTACCTGTTGAGTGGCCTGGCATCGCGCGGCATCAGCTGGGCCACCCTCGGCGGGCAACTGCTGGCGGCACAGATCAGCGGTGCCCCGCTGCCGCTGGAGGCTTCATTGGTGGACGCGGTGGACCCGGCGCGTTTTGCACTGCGCGCTGCGCGCCGTGGCTGAAGTGCAAGTGGCCCGCGGCCGATCTTGTGCCGACCCGCGTCGCCTGCCGCCCGCTCGGCGCTGAGAGCCTGAGCCGACATTGGCGCCGCCGATGCCGCGGGCCTGGGTCAGGCGCTGGCCTGCCCGCCGGAGGCACCACCGTCCTTGACACCCTCGCCCGCTGCGCCGGCTTCCTGGCCCGGGTGCTCGTCCGCGCCGGAGCCGGTCTTGCGCTCGGCCTTTTCCTTCAGCTTCTCTTCCTTCTTCTTCTTCTTGGCCAGCTCGCGCTGGCGTTTTTCGAACGAGTAGTTGGGTTTGGCCACGGGCCGTCCTTCCGTTGAATTGCACTCGGGTGAACCACAGCCCGAAGGTTACGCGCTTTTTGAAGGAGCTCAAGGCGCCCCGTCGGCGTGGAAGCACAGTGTTCGCACGCCTTGCGGCGTACCGAGTAGACACAGGCTGGCCTTGTGGCGGGCGAATATGCCCACCGTGACGACACCCGGCCACTGGTTGATCTCGCACTCCAGCGCCGCCGGGTCGGTGATCGACAGGCCGTGTGCATCGAGGATCGCGCAGCCGTTGTCAGTGACAAAACCGGCGCGCGGCCACACGCGCGCGCCCAGCGCCTGCAACCGGCGCGCCACCTGGGCGGCCGCCATCGGAACCACTTCCACCGGCAATGGGTAGGCGCCGAGAATGGCCACGCGTTTGCTTTCGTCGGCAATGCACACGAAGCGCTCGGCCAGGTCGGCGACGATCTTCTCGCGCGTCAGCGCGCCACCGCCGCCCTTGATCATGCAGCCCTGGCCATCGATCTCGTCGGCACCATCGATGTACACCGGGATGCCCTCGACCTGGTTGCTGTCGAGCACCTGAATGCCCAGCGCTCGCATGCGCAACGTGCTCTGTTCGCTGCTTGACACGGCCCCCACGATGCGTGCCTTCATGCTCGCCAGCGCGTCGATGAAGTGGTTCACGGTCGAGCCGGTGCCCACACCCACCACCGCACCCGGTGGCACATGGGCCAGCGCCGCCTGGCCGACCAGAGCCTTGAGTTGATCTTGCGTCATTGCTCCGATTATCGGCGGGCCTGCACGCGCTGGGCGAGAATCCGGCAGCTTCAATGGCCGACACCATGCCCCTCGTTCCCTATGCCCTGACCCGCCCCTTCCTCTTCGGCCTGGACCCGGAGGCCGCACACGACCTGACGCTCAACGCCCTGACGCGCCTGCAGAACACGCCGGCGCAATGCCTGTGGCAAGGCCCGCGCATCGACGATCTCGTGGAGCTGGCGGGTCTGACGTTCCCCAACCGCGTCGGCCTGGCCGCGGGGCTGGACAAGAACGGACGCTGTATCGATGGCCTGGGCGCGATGGGCTTCGGCTTCATCGAAGTGGGCACGGTCACGCCGAGAGCCCAACCGGGCAATCCCCAGCCGCGCATCTTCCGCCTGCCTCAGGCGGATGCGCTGATCAACCGGCTGGGCTTCAACAACGACGGGCTGCAGGCCTTCGTGGCCAACGTGCAGCGCGCCAAGAGCTTTCGCAAGGCCGGTGGCGTGCTCGGCCTGAACATCGGCAAGAACGCGGCCACGCCGATCGAGCGCGCTGCCGACGACTACCTGCTCGGCCTGGAAGGCGTGTTCCCGTTTGCCGACTACGTGGCGGTGAATATCTCCAGCCCGAACACGAAGAACCTGCGCGAGCTGCAGGGCGACGCCGCCTTCGACGCGCTGCTGGCCACGCTGCAGGCGCGGCGTCTGCAACTGCAGAAGGCGCACAAGCGCAAGGTGCCGATGTTCGTGAAGATCGCGCCCGACCTCGACGAAGCGCAGGTCGGCGTCATCGCCGCGACGCTGAGGCGGCATCGCATCGACGGCGTCATCGCCACCAACACCACGCTGGAGCGCGGCGCGGTGACGGGCCTGCCGCATGCCAATGAGGCCGGCGGCCTGTCGGGCGCGCCGTTGCTCGAAGCCAGCAATCGCGTCATCCGCCAGTTGCGCGCCGCGCTGGGCAAGCGCTACCCGATCATCGGCGTCGGCGGCGTGATGAGCGCCGCAGACGCCCGCTCGAAGATCGCTGCCGGTGCCGACCTGGTGCAGATCTATACCGGGCTGATCTACAAGGGCCCGGCACTGGTGGGCGAATGCGCAGGCGCCTTGCAGCGCATGCGGGGCGCAAGCTCAGCCCAGGCACCCCAAACGCCAAGCCCGTAAGCAAGCACTGGTCAGGTCGGCGAGACGAACCCCGCGCATGAGCGGCCGCCAGGCGCCCGCTCGCAGCCCAGGACTCAGGCGCCCAAAAAAGCAGGTCTGCGCGGTTTGCGCTCGCCTGTCGAGGCGGTGAGCCACTCATCCTTGGCGGAGCCGGAGTCCTTAGTACCGCTTGCATTGGCAGGGCTTGCAGCCGTCTTTTCCGACGATTCCACCAAAAGTGCCCCCTAAACGGAATGCCGCACCAAGGATGGACGCGAGGGCCCACCACAATTGCGCCATATCGAAAGAACTTGACCCAGCCGTCCCCTGGCCAGCCTGTCCGCGCTTGGCTGTCAAGCGAAAGACTTACGCCGCTTCCGGGGACATCAACGCGATCCATGTCTCGACCTCGCCGATTCGTCTTGCCTGAGGAGTCCAGCAAGGCTACGTGAAATCCCGGCTTACTCGGAGGGCGTACCTGATATCTTCGATGGCCACATCTTGTGATGTGCCAAGGAGGGGTCACGCATCGCCCATCAGCCCGCACCGATGAGCGACGACTCTCCTGCACTGAGCCGCCTTTCACTTCGCCAGCGCGGCCGGCCGTCGTCCATCAGCTACCATCGGTGTGCTACCTTGATAAAGGTCGTTCAGCACGGCACTGAACCCGTATGGCCGTTGAAAACCTAAGCGAATAGGTTATGATTCGTCGTGCCAACGGTCTTGAGATTCAGCGCCTACAGGGTGGCTATCTACACCAACGACCACCGTCCGGCCCATGTGCACGTAGTGGGGCCCGGGGGCGAAGCTGTTTTCCATCTGCATTGTCCCGACGGGCCACCCGAACTGCGCGAGTCCCTGGGACTCGCTGTTCAGGAAGTCAACCGAATCGCGGCATTTGTTCAGGCCGAACTGGCCATGCTGTGCCGCGCGTGGAGAATGATTCATGGCGATCACTGATGCAGACGTGAAGCGAGCCGAGGCCCGCATGCAGGCTCGCCTCAAGGCGGGACCTCGTGCGGTTGCTGCCCGATATGACAGGCGTGTCGGGCGCGTGGTCATCCAACTCGACACCGGCCTGGAACTGGCGTTTCCGCCACACCTGGCCCAAGGCCTTGATCAGGCAAGACCCGACGACTTGGCCGTCATTGAAATCAGCCCCAGCGGCCTTGGTCTTCACTTTCCAAAGCTGGACGCCGATCTGTACTTGCCCGCGCTGCTGGAGGGTACCCTGGGTTCGCGGAAGTGGATGGCAGGAATCATGGGCAGATCTGGCGGAATGACCAAGACACCGGCAAAGGCTGCAGCCTCGCGCGAGAATGGAAGGCTTGGTGGACGGCCAAGAAAGCCCGCCGTCGCATAGTTGTGGCCTGTCTACTGCGGTGACCGAAACAAGGCAAGAACATGCCACCCGAACGCGGCGGCCCCGACCGCCAGGACCTCGAAACCATCGATGACTACTGCTCCAACCGAGCAAGGCTTCACTGCGCGATAGACGGACGAACGACCGCGACGAATCCTCGCGATTGCCGCTGAAGGGTCGGGTCTGGTCGGCCAATCCTTGGCGCCAGCTGACCGCTCTGCGGCAGAGAACCTTCGCGTCCAACGCCGGCTATAGGCCACCAAGCTATCGTTGCGCTGGGTCTGACGGCCGGCGGCACTCGGTCAGCGTCAGTCCCCCATGCTCGCCGACGGCAGCCGTTGCGGAAACAGGCGATTGCAGCGATAGACTGCTCTCGGGGTCGGC
>DASQFA010000326.1:0-2326 GCA_035633375.1 Rubrivivax sp. | reverse complement strand
CGCGCAGGAAGTCGCACCACTGCGCATCCGCGTCAACAGCATCGCCCCTGGCGCCGTGCGCACGCCGATCAACACCGAGGCCTGGAAGACGCCGGAAGCCTATGCCGAGTTGATGAAGCTGGTGCCGTACAAGCGCATCGGAGAACCTGAAGATATTGGCCGCGCGGCCGTCTGGATGGCCTCGGACTACGCCGACTACATCAACGGCGTGACCCTGTTCATCGACGGCGGCATGACGCTGTACCCGGGCTTCGAGACAGGGGGCTGAGGTGTCACCCGCCCGCGCGCTGCGAGAGCACTGGCCAGAGTACCTGATCGAAGGCTGGGCGCTGGGTTGCTTCATGCTCTCGGCGGCCTTCTTCACGCTGCTGCTCGAGCACCCCGGATCGCCGCTGCGCGAGGCGCTGGACGGCGAACTCCTGCGTCGCGCACTGATCGGCCTGGCAATGGGGATGACCGCCATCGCCTTGATCTATTCGCCATGGGGCAAACGTTCGGGCGCACACATGAACCCGGCGGTGACCTTGACCTTTCTGAGCCTGGGCAAGGTCGCCCGCGTCGACGCCTGGTTCTACGTGCTTGCGCAGACTGTCGGAGCACTCGTCGGCGTGCTGCTGGCCAGCGCGATCGCCGGCGCGGCGTTCACCGGGCCACCGGTGTCCTTCATCGTCACACGGCCCGGCGCTGCCGGCGTGGCGGTGGCCTTTGTCGCCGAAATGGCGATCTCCTTCGGCCTGATGCTGGTGGTGCTGGTCTTCAGCAACCGCCCGCGGTTGGCGCCGTTCACCGGCCTGGCCGCGGGCGTGCTGGTGGCGGCATACATCACCTTCGAGGCGCCGCTGTCGGGGATGAGCATGAACCCGGCCCGCAGCCTCGCGTCTGCGGCGCCGGCAAGCCAGTGGGGCGACTTATGGCTTTACTTCAGCGCGCCACTGCTCGGCATGCTGGCCGCCGCGGCCTTGGTCACTCGCGGCGTCTTCCGCGCGCAGGTCGGCTGCGCCAAGCTGCAGCACGCCCAAGACCAGAGATGCATTCACTGCGGCTACAAGCCGCCATTCCAAACAAGCTCAGAGAGGACCGAGAATGAACCAGCAATATGACCTGATCGTGGTCGGCAGCGGCGCCGGGGGCTCCGCCGTGGCGTACAAGGCGGTCTGCGCCGGCGCCCGCGTGTTGATGCTCGAGCGCGGCGAGCGGCTGCCGCGAGACGGCTCGACGTTGGACGTGCAGAAGGTCTTCAAGGACGGCGCGTTCAAGAACCGGCAGGGCTGGGTCGACGGGCAGAACCGGGCATTCGTGCCGGGCGAGTTCCACAACGTCGGTGGCAAGACCAAGTGGTACGGGGCCGCCCTGCTGCGCTTCTCGCCGCACGAGTTCGAGGCCGACGCCGCACACCAGTGCCTGCCCTGGCCAATCGGCTACGAGCATCTGGCGCCGTATTACGACGAGGCCGAACGCCTGCTCGCCGTGACGAGCTTCGACGACGAGCCGGAACTCAAGGCGCTGATCGGCAAGATCACCGCCAGCGGCGCGTGGCGAGCTGACCGCTTGCCGCTCGGCCTGGACCCGCGCATCCTCGGCAACGAGCAGGAAGCCAAGCACTTCGACGGCTACGCCTCGCCTGGCGGCTTCAAGTCGGACGCTGAGCGCTGCCTGCTGGACCGCATCGCCGACGCACCGGAGTTCAGCCTGCACACGGGCAAACGGGTCAGCCATCTCCTACCCTCGCCCGGCGACGCATCGGTCATCGCCGGCGTGCGTTGTGAAGACGGATCCAGCTACCACGCCGACACGATCGTGCTCGCCGCCGGCGCGATGACCTCGCCGCGCATCCTGCAGGACTACTTCGACGACACCGGCTTCGGCGCGTCGCTGCCGTCGGCGGCGCTGGTTGGCGCGAACTTCAAGATGCACCTGAACTCGGCCGTGCTCGGCTTCTCGCCCTTCGTCGACACCGACGTGCTGCGCAAGACCGCGATCCTGTTCAACGACAAGTTTCCGCACTCGACGGTGCAGTGCCTGGGCTGGATCGATGGCGAGATCCTCGGCACCCAGTTGCCAGCTGCAGTGCCGAAGTTCGTGCTGCGCGCGGCGGGCCACCGCGCCATCGGTTTTTTCGCCACCACCGAGGACGGTTCACACGCCGAGAACCGCATCGTCAGCTGCGCCGGCACCGGCACGCCGGTGATGGACTATGAAGTCGCCCGCATCGACCCGGCTTGGCGCGAACACCGCGCGCTGGTGCAGGCCTTCATCGCCCGCCTGCTGCACGCCGGGCTGGCCGGCGTCGACAAGTTCATGGGCATGGCGGGCACGGCCCACGCGC
>DASQFA010000325.1:0-2403 GCA_035633375.1 Rubrivivax sp. | reverse complement strand
GCTTGTTCAACCATTGAACGCGGGATTGTAGGGCATCGCGCCGGCCGGCGCGATGCATTGCATCAGCGCGACACGCATCAGTCCGGCCGCGTCAATCCAGCCGGGCGGCGTCGGCGAGCAAGGGCGCCGCGGCGTCCTTGGCGGCCAGCAGCGGCGCGCGGCCCAGCGCGGGCCAGGCGATCGCCAGCGCGGGGTCGTCCCAGCGCACGCAGCGCTCGGCCTCGGGGGCGTAGTAGGCGGTCGTCTTGTAGAGGAAATCGGCGCTGTCGCTGGTGACCAGGAAGCCATGCGCCATACCCGGGGGCAGCCACAGCTGGCGATGGTTCTCGGCGCTCAGTTCGATGCCGAACCAGCGCCCGAAGCTCGGGCTGCTGCGGCGCAGGTCGACGGCCACGTCGAACACCGCGCCCTGGGTTACGCGCACCAGCTTGCCCTGCGCATGCGGCGGCAACTGGTAATGCAGCCCGCGCAGCACGCCTTGGCTGGAGCGCGAGTGGTTGTCCTGCACGAAGCGCGTTTCGCTGCCGACGGCGGCGTCGAAGGCCTTCTGGTTGAAGCTCTCGAGGAAGAAGCCGCGCGCGTCGCCAAAGACCCTGGGTTCCAGGATCAACAGGCCGTCGATGAGGGTGCGCGTGATCTGCATCAGAACGCCCGGCTGCCCGCCACGTGCAGCAGGTATTGCCCGTAGCCGTTCTTCAGCATCGGTTGCGCCAGCGCCTCGAGCTGCTCGCGCGTGATCCAGCCGGCGCGGAACGCGATCTCCTCCGGGCAGGCCACCTTCAGGCCCTGGCGCTTTTCCAGCGTGGCGATGAACTGCGATGCCTCGAGCAGGCTGTCGTGGGTGCCCGTGTCGAGCCAGGCATAACCGCGGCCCATGATCTCCACCTCAAGCTGGCCCAGGCGCAGGTAGCGTGCATTGACTTCGGTGATCTCGAGTTCGCCGCGCGCCGAAGGCCGGATGTTGGCGGCGATGTCGCACACCTGCTCGTCGAAGAAATACAGGCCCGTGACCGCATAGTTGCTCTTCGGTGCGGCCGGTTTCTCTTCGATGCTCAGCGCGCGCCGGGCCGCGTCGAAGGCCACCACGCCGTAGCGTTGCGGGTCCTGCACGTGATAGGCGAAGACGGTGGCGCCGCTGGTGCGTGCGGAGGCGCTGTGCAGCAGCCCCTGGAAATCATGGCCATAGAAGATGTTGTCGCCCAGCACCAGCGCGCTCGGCTGCCCGTTGACGAAGGCCCGGCCCAGGATGAAGGCCTGCGCCAGGCCGTCGGGGCTGGGCTGCACGCAGTAGCCGATGTTCACGCCCCACTGGTGTCCGTCACCCAGCAATGCCTGGAAGCGCGGCGTGTCCTGCGGTGTGCTGATGAGCAGGATGTCGCGGATGCCGGCCAGCATCAGCGTGGCCAGCGGGTAGTAGACCATCGGCTTGTCGTACACCGGCAGCAGCTGTTTGCTGATGGCCAGCGTGGCCGGGTGCAGCCGGGTGCCCGAGCCGCCGGCCAGAACGATACCCCGCCTTGAGCGTGGTGATGGAGTCATGCGGGTTTTCCGTGTTGGCGTTGGCTTTCAGGGCAGCACTTCGCGCAGCAAACGCTCGACGCCGATGCGCCAATCGGGCAGAACCAGGCCAAAAGCCTGTTGCAGCTTGCGCGTGTCCAAGCGCGAATTGTGTGGCCGCTTTGCTGCCGTGGGGTAAGCACTGGTCGGCACGGGCGTGATGTCCTGCGGCTTGACGCGCACCGGCTGGCCTGCGGCGCGCGCGAAATCGATGACATGGCGGGCGTAGCCGTACCAGCTGGTTTCGCCCGCCGCCACCACATGGTAGGTGCCGCCGAGCGAGGGCGCGGCGTACACGCTGCGCAGCGCGTGGGCGCTGACATCGGCCAGCAGCTCGGCGCCCGTGGGCGCGCCGTGCTGGTCGTCGATGACGTTCAACTGCTCGCGCTCAGTGGCCAGGCGCAGCATGGTGCGCGCGAAGTTGCCGCCGCGCGCCGCATACACCCAGCTGGTGCGCAGGATCAGGTGTTTGCAGCCGCTGGCGCGGATGGCCAGCTCGCCCTCGATCTTGGTGCGGCCATACACGCTCAAGGGCCCGGTGGGCGCGTCTTCGGCGCGCGGCGCGCTGCCGCTGCCGTCGAACACATAGTCGGTGCTGTAGTGCAGCAGCCAGGCGCCGAGGGCGGCCGCTTCGCGTGCCAGCACCGCCGGGGCCGTGGCGTTGATCGTGCGTGCCAGCTCGGGCTCGGCCTCGGCCTTGTCGACGGCTGTGTGCGCGGCCGCATTCACGATGATCTGCGGCGCCACGGCGCGCACCGTGGCGGCCAGTGCGTCGGGCTGCGTGAAATCGGCCGCCAGCGGGCCAGGGCTGTCGAAATCGAGTGCCACCAGCTCGCCCAGCGGCGC
>DASQFA010000324.1:0-23671 GCA_035633375.1 Rubrivivax sp. | reverse complement strand
CAGGACACGCCCGGCCTGGGCCTGATTCCCGGCCAGGTGCGGCGTTTCCGGCTCGAGGGCCAGCGCCAGCCTGACGGCAGCCGCTACAAGGTGCCGCAGATGGGCTGGAACCGTGTGCTGCAGCAAGCCCACGACGGCGTGGCCCACCCGCTGTGGGCGGGCGTGCCGGATGCAGCGTACTTCTACTTCGTGCACAGTTACCATGTGCATCCGTCTGACCCGCGCCACACCGCGGGCTGCACCGAATACGGCGCCAGCTTTGCCAGCGCCATCGCCCGCGATAATGTTTTCGCCACTCAGTTCCACCCCGAGAAGAGCGCCGAGCACGGGCTGGCCCTGTATCGCAACTTCCTCGCCTGGATGCCCTGAGCTCGCAAACCCTCTTCCCCATCCGCTGCCCGAAGCCATGCTGCTGATACCGGCCATCGACCTGAAAGACGGCAAGTGCGTGCGCCTGCAACAAGGCGACATGAACGCCTCCACCACCTTCGGCGAGAACCCGGCCGTGATGGCGCGGCGCTGGCTCGACGCTGGGGCGCGGCGGCTGCACCTGGTCGACCTGAACGGCGCCTTCGCCGGCAAGCCGATCAACGAACCCGCGGTCAAGGCCATCCTGGCCGAAGTCGACGGCGAGATCCCCGTGCAACTGGGCGGCGGCCTGCGCGACCTGGACACCATCGAGCGTTACCTGGACGACGGGCTGAGCTACGTCATCATCGGCACGGCGGCAGTCAAGAGCCCGGGCTTCCTGCGCGATGCCTGCACGGCCTTCGGCGGCCACATCATCGTCGGCCTGGACGCCAAGGACGGCAAGGTCGCGACCGACGGCTGGAGCAAGCTCACCGGCCACGAGGTCATCGACCTGGCGAAGAAGTTCGAGGACTACGGCGTCGAAGGCGTGATCTACACCGACATCGGCCGTGACGGCATGCTCACCGGCATCAACATCGACGCCACCGTCAAGCTGGCGCAGGCACTGACGATCCCGGTCATCGCCTCGGGTGGGCTGTCCAACCTGGCCGATCTGGAGCGGCTGTGCGCCGTCGAAGCCGAAGGCATCAACGGCGTCATCTGCGGGCGCTCGATCTACACCGGTGCGCTCGACTTCGCTTCAGCCCAGGCGCGCGCCGACGAGCTGGCAGGCGAATGACCCGCCCCCGAAGCGCCTTTGGCGCTCCCCCTCCAGGGGGCGACGCCAGCGGCCCGCCGAAGCCGGATGCGCGGCGTCTGCTGCAGGGCGCTGCCTCGTGTGTGCGTCAGGTCGCGCTTCGCGCGTGCCGCTGACCCGCGCTGCCGTCTTGCAATTGCACGGCCCACACCTCGCCAGTACCCATGCTCGCCAAACGCATCATTCCCTGCCTGGACGTGACCGGCGGACGTGTCGTCAAGGGCGTCAACTTCGTCGAGCTGCGCGATGCCGGCGACCCGGTGGAAATCGCCGCGCGCTACAACGAGCAGGGCGCCGACGAGCTGACTTTCCTGGACATCACCGCCACCAGCGACGATCGCGACCTGATCCTGCACATCATCGAGGCGGTGGCCTCGCAGGTGTTCATCCCGCTCACCGTGGGCGGCGGCGTGCGCAGCGTGGCCGACGTGCGCCGGCTGCTGAACGCCGGGGCCGACAAGGTCAGCTTCAACTCGGCCGCGGTGGCCAACCCGCAGCTCATCCACGATGCGTCGGACAAGTACGGCGCGCAATGCATCGTCGTGGCCATCGACGCCAAGCGCCGCGCCGGCGCCGATCTCGACGCACGCGGCCCCGGCTGGGACGTCTACACCCACGGCGGACGCAAGAACGTCGGCCTCGATGCCGTCGCCTGGGCCATGCGGATGGCCGAGCTGGGCGCCGGCGAGATCCTGCTCACCAGCATGGACCGCGACGGCACCAAGATCGGCTTCGACCTGGAGCTGACGCGCGCGGTCAGCGACGCGGTGCCGGTGCCGGTCATCGCCTCGGGCGGCGTCGGCGCGCTGCAGCACCTGTCCGAAGGCATCCGCATCGGCGGCGCCGACGCAGTGCTGGCGGCCAGCATCTTCCACTACGGCGAGTTCACAGTGGGTCAGGCGAAGGCGCTGATGGCGCGCGACGGCATCCTGGTGCGGCTGTGAGCGGCCGGCTCGCGCACGAGGTGCGCATCATCGGCGGGCACTGGAAGCGCAGCAAGCTGCCGGTGGCCGACAAGCCCGGCCTGCGGCCCACGCCCGATCGCGTGCGCGAGACGCTGTTCAACTGGCTTGGCCAGGACCTCAGCGGCTGGCGCTGCCTGGATGCCTTTGCCGGCAGCGGTGCGCTGGGCTTCGAGGCGGCGTCGCGTGGCGCCACCGAGGTACTGCTGCTGGAGCGTGACGCCGATCTGGTGGATCGCCTGCAGGTGTCGAAGCAGCGGCTCAAGGCCGACGCACTGCGCATCGAGCGTGCGGAAGCCCTTGCCTGGATGGCACGCGCGCGCGGCGACAGTTTCGACCTGGTGTTCATCGATCCGCCTTTCGACAGCGCACTGGCCGAAGCGGCGCTGCCCCTGGCTACCGCGCTCATGGCCGAAAACGGCTTGATCTATGTCGAGTCGCGCCAAGCCTTGCCGGCAGCGCCCGAGGGTTGGCGGGTGCACCGCCAGGGCCGCGCAGGCGCGGTGCACTTTCATCTGCTGCGCCGTGCGGACGACGAAGGCTACACTGCCGCCCAAAGCAGCCCCAGCGCGCCGAGGAGAACCGAGCCTTGACCACCGTCACACCGCTCACCGCCGTCTACCCCGGCACTTTCGACCCCATGACCCTGGGCCATGAGGACCTGATGCGCCGCGCCGCGCACCTGTTCGACCGGCTCATCCTGGCGGTGGCCGTGGGGCACCACAAGCGCACCATGTTCACCATTGCCGAGCGGCTGGAGATGGCGTTGGAAATCGCCGCGCCTTACCCGAATGTCGAGGTCATCCCCTTTCGCGGCCTGTTGCGCGACTTTGTCGTCGGCCACCGCGGCGACGTGGTGGTGCGCGGGCTGCGCGCGATGAGCGACTTCGACTACGAGTTCCAGATGGCGGGCATGAACCGGCAGCTGATGCCCGAGGTGGAAACGCTGTTTCTCACGCCATCGGACCAGTTCCAGTTCATCAGCGGCACTTTCGTGCGCGAGATTGCCACCTTGGGCGGTGATGTCTCCAAGTTCGTGGCACCCTTGGTGTTGAAGCGGCTGCTGGATCGTGTCAACCAGCCCACCGAATAAGGCTGTCGCTGCCCAAGGAACGCTCATCATGGCGCTGCTGATCACGGACGAATGCATCAACTGCGATGTGTGCGAGCCCGAATGCCCGAACGAGGCCATTTCGATGGGCGCCGAGATCTACCAGATCGATGCGCACAAGTGCACCGAATGTGTCGGGCACTTCGAGGAGCCGCAGTGCGTTCAGGTCTGCCCGGTAAGTTGCATACCGTTGAATCCGGCCTTTGCCGAGAGCCATGAGCAGCTTTGGGCCAAGTACCGCCGGCTGACGCAGCATGGCGGGCTTGCGCCCGCGGTGGCCCAGGTGTTGACGCGCGGCTGATCTATTTCGACGTGGGGGCTGGCGCCGGCACGCGCATCGCCGGGCTCATCTGGGGGGCATCTGCGGCCGCAGCCTTGGCCGTGGACTTGGTCTTGCGCGACGGCGCCGAAGCGCCGCCCTGGGCCGGCGCTGTCTTGATGCCTGCGGCCGGCTGGGCCTTGGCCGCGGCCTCTCGCTGCTTGCGCTCGGCGGCCAGTTGCTGGGCCTGCTCGGCGTCGCGCGCGGCCACTTCGCGTGCCGATTTCTGCTGGTGTGCCGATCGCGGATCTTCGACCGTCACCGGGCGACCGTCCGCGCACGGTGTCTGCGAATAGACACGGCCATCCGGCCCACACCGGTACACGGTCTGTGGAGGGCCCGCGCCGGCCGCGGCCGAGATCACCAGGCACAGCGCGCAAGCGGCCAGCCGCAGGGTTTGGGGCCGCCCGCTGCTCATCGGCAAACCCTCCTGCCTATGGCGCATGTCGGATGCGCGCCCGCGCCGGCATCGCTGCGTGCCGCAAATTGCGGTATTCGTCCTGCGCGCCCCGGCACTCGTGCTTGGGGCAGAGGCCAGGCACGCACCGCGCCTGCGCGCTGCCCCTCGCCTGTCAAGGGCCATCGGCCGGTGGCCCATGGCGGCCTGGCGGCCTCATGGGTCTTGCCCACCGTCCGACACCAGGCTCGTGGCCGGGGTTGGGCGGGGTGGCTTGGGACGGGGGGGTTTGGCATGGATCGCCATCATCGCGCGCTCCATCTCGCCGCCCAGCAGCATGTCGAGTGAATCGACCGAACGTGTGATGCCCTGCTCGATCTGTTCGCGTTGTTCGGGTGTCGGCTTGCGCAGCACGTAATCGACGACTTCGGCCTTGACGCCGGGATGCCCGATGCCCAGACGCAGACGCCAATACGCGGCCGAGCCGAGTTGGGCATGGATGTCCTTCAGCCCGTTGTGACCCGCGTGCCCACCGCCGAGCTTGATCTTCACCTGGCCCGGCATCAGGTCCAGTTCGTCGTGCACGACCAAAATCTCCTCGGGAGCGATCTTGAAGAAACGCGCCAGCGATGCCACCGACTTGCCCGACAGGTTCATGTAGGTCATCGGTTGAAGTAGCCACACCGGGCCGTGAGCCGCATGCGCCCGCGCGGCCAGCCCGAAATAGCTGCGCTGCGGCAGCAGCGTGGCGCCCAGCCTGCGCGCCGCCGCATCCACCCACCAGAAGCCGGCGTTGTGGCGCGTGGCTTCGTATTCGGCGCCCGGGTTTCCCAGGCCGACCAGCAGGCGGATCATGTGCGGTCCCAGGTGAATCTGGCGCGGTGAAGAGAGGAAATTCTACGTCCTCGGCACGCGCATGACGCTCGATGCGCCGACCTCGCGTGCAGCGAAAAAGCCCCGCCGGGGCGGGGCTTCGGCCAGACCCTGCCACAGGCCTATTTCTTGTTCTGCTTCTCCGTCTTCTTGGCCTTCGTCGGGGCCGCCGCGGCTGCCACGACCACCGTCGGGGCGACCACTTCCTCTTCGATGCGCGGCGGATTGGCGGACACGATCACCGGGTTCAGCGAGCCGTGCTTGACGATCTTGATGCCCTCGGGCAGCTTCAGCTCGCTGGCGTGGATCGACTGGCCCTTGACCAGATGATCCAGGTCGATGGTGATGAACTCGGGCAGTTGCGAGGCCAGGCACTCCACCTCGATCTCGGTCAGCACGTGGTTGACCAGGCACTTGTCGGTCTTCACCGCCACCGAGTTTTCTTCGTTGACGAAGTGCAGCGGCACCTTCTTGCGCAGCCGCGTGGTTTCATCCACGCGCTGGAAGTCGATGTGCAGGATGATCTGCTTCCACGGATGCATCTGGTAGTCGCGCAGCAGCACCTTCTGCACCTGGCCCGAGAGTTCCATCTCCAGGATTGACGAATGGAAAGCCTCTTTCTTCAGTGCGAAGAACAGGGCGTTGTGATCCAGTTCGACCATGGCCGGCGTGCCGGCGCCATAGACGATGCCGGGCACCTTGTTGGCGCTGCGCAGGCGGCGGCTCGCTCCGGTCCCCTGCAACGTGCGCTCGAATGCGACGAATTTCATGTGTTCACTCCAAACTCAAATGGCGGGCGCCCGCGACCAGGCACCCAGTACAGACGGCAGGCAAAGGGCCCGCCCCCAAGGAAAGGGCCCCCGACGGGAGCCCGCTCTCCAATCTAGAAGTTGCTGTTCTGTTCGGCAAACAACGAGGTCACCGATTCGCCGTCGCTGATGCGCCGGATGGTTTCGGCAAACAGGAAGGCCACCGACAACTGGCGGATGTTCTTGCAATCGTTGGCGACGTCGTTCAGCGGAATGGTGTTGGTGATCACCACCTCATCGACCTTCGACCCCTTGATGCGCTCGATGGCCGGCCCGGAAAAGACCGGGTGCGTGCAGTAGGCGAAGACACGCCGCGCGCCGCGCTGCTTGAGCACGTCTGCCGCGGCCACCAGCGTGCCGGCGGTATCGATCATGTCGTCCATGATCACGCAGTGGCGGCCATCGATCTCGCCGATGACATGCATGACTTCGGATTCGTTCGGGTTCGAGCGGCGTTTGTCGATGATCGCCAGGTCGCAGCCCAGTTGTTTGGCCAGAGCCCGCGCGCGCACTACGCCGCCGACGTCGGGCGACACGACCACCAGATCGGGGTAGTTCTTGCTCTTCAGGTCGGACAGCAGCACCGGCGAGGCGTAGATGTTGTCCACCGGGATGTCGAAGAAGCCCTGGATCTGGTCGGCATGCAGATCCATGGTGAGCAGCCGCTCGACGCCCACCGTCTGCAGCATGTTGGCCACCACCTTGGCGCTGATCGGCACGCGTGTGGAGCGCGGCCGGCGGTCCTGGCGCGCATAGCCGAAGTACGGCATCACCGCGGTGATGCGGCGTGCGCTGGCGCGTTTGAGTGCATCCACCAGGATGCACAGCTCCATCAGATTTTCGTTGGTCGGCGCGCAGGTCGGCTGCACCACGAAGATGTCGCGCGCGCGTACGTTTTGCTGCACCTCGATGCGCACCTCGCCGTCGGAGAAGCGGCCGACCATGGCTTTGCCTAGCTCGACGCCGAGCTGGGTGGCGATCTCGCGCGCCAGCGCGGGGTTGGCATTGCCGGTGAAGAGCACGGTATTGAACAGCACCTGGGATTTCTCTTTCGTCGCGCCGCGAAGCGCCGTGCCTCGGTACATGGCCGCAGGTCAGAGGAAGGATCTGGCAGGGGAGGAAGGACTCGAACCCTCGCATGTCGGAATCAAAATCCGATGCCTTGACCAACTTGGCGACTCCCCTACACAGGACGCGGCTCGCGCCGCCCCCTTGGAACCTGTCTCAGTCGGCCCAAGCCCGCAATGGGTGATGGTCCAGACTGCGGCACATCCGAGCAACCCAGCCCGCGGGCATCTCGTCCCCAGGCCATGCCGCCAATGGTTGTTCATCCGTGCCGACCCTTGCAAACACCGCGCTTCCCGAGCCCGACATGCGGCTGTTGCCAAAATGCAGCCTCAGCCATTCGGCCACCAACTGCAGTTCGGGACAGAGCCGCTGCGCCACCGCTTGCAGATCATTGCGGCCAAAACCACCCTGCAGCCGGACCTGTTGCTCGGAGCTTGCAAAAGAGCCCGCGAGTATAACAGCCTGGCTGTCGCGGACCAGGTCGGCGCTGGCAAAGATGTCCGCGGTGGCGATGCCCGCTGCCGGCTTGGCCACCGCGTATTGCTGCCGAGGCACGCTGATTGGCGTGAGTCGCTCGCCGACGCCTTCGACAAAGGCGTTGTGCCCGCCGATGAAGAAGGGCACGTCGGCACCCAGCGTCGCGCCCAGCGCCAGTAAACGTGTGCGTGGCCATTGCAGCCCCCACAACCGGTTCAGTGCCAGCAAGGTGGTGGCGGCATCGGAACTGCCGCCACCCAGGCCGGCACCCCACGGCACCTGCTTGTCGATCGAGATGTCGGCGCCGAGTTGGGTGCCGGATGCTGCCTGCAGCGCGCGCGCGGCGCGCAGGCACAGGTCGTCCGCCGGCAGCGCCGCACCCAGGTCGTGGCGCGCCAGCGCGCCATCGCGGCGCAGTGTGAAGTGCAGGCTGTCGCACCAGTCGATCAGAACGAAGAGCGACTGCAGCAGGTGATAGCCGTCCGCCCGGCGCCCGACGACATGCAGGAACAGGTTCAACTTGGCGGGTGCCGGCACGTCGAACAGCGCGATCAGGCTCATAAGGCAATCCCTTCGGACTGCGCCCTTCGGACTGCGCCCTTCGGGCGGCCGAGCGGGCTCATGGCGCAGCCTCCATTCGCGCACGCAGGCGCACTCCGGGCGGACCCGCGCGCCATGCCTGCCAATCGCCAAGTTCGAAACGCGCCAGGTCGATGGTCCAGCCCAACTGCACGAAACCAGGCCCCGGTTGCAGCGGACGTGCCGCTTCGGATGCGCCCGGCCAGGGGCGGCCACGCAGCCAGTCGGGCAGGGCGCGAAGCGGCAGTGTTTCACCGAAGGCCTCGCGCGACAGCGCGTCCAGGTCAGCAAAGCGTCGTTCACCCTGCGGCGTGACGAGACGCGCTTCGCCCGGGCCCCAGTACGCGGCGGCCAGTGTGGTGCCCAGTGGCGTGCTCAGGCGCAACTCGCCGCGTTCGGCATCGCCGCTCAGGTCGAAGGCCGCGCTGACGGACTGCGCCGCGCGCGCCGCGTCGGCATCGACCTGCAAGGCCAGGCGACCGTACAGCGCGCCGCCTGGCAGCATGGCCGGCGGCGGCGTAGCGCAACCGGCCACCGCCCAGATCGCCAGCAGCAGCGCCGGGCGCAGCACTACTCGGCCTTCAGCCTGACCAGGGTTTCGCGCAACACCTCGTTGCTGGTATCGCGGCTGCGCGCTTCGGCCCAGATGCGACGAGCTTCGTCTTGCTGGCCCATGGCCCACAACACCTCTCCCAGGTGCGCGCCGATTTCAGCGTCGGGCCGGGCCTTGTAGGCCTGGCGCAGCAGGCGCAGTGCCTCCTCGCGGTTGCCCAGCCGGAACTCGACCCAACCCAGGCTGTCGGTGATGAACGGGTCGCCCGGAGAAAGCTGCAGCGCGCGCTGGATCAGCTCCTTCGCCTCGGCCAGACGCAGATTTCGATCGGCCAACGAGTAACCCAGCGCGTTGTAGGCATGCGCATGCTCGGGTTTCAGCACCATGACGCGGCGCAACAGCGTTTCCATGGCGTCGAGCCGGCCGATCTTTTCCGCCATCATGGCCTGCTCGTACACCAGGTCGGAATCGTCCGGAAAGCGCCGACTGGCGGCGTCCAGCACTTCGTAGGCCTGGGCCCAGAGCTTGACTTCGCGCAACACCTGGGCTTCGGCCACGAGCTTCGCGCGCGCATCGCCGGGGTTGCGCTCCGGTGTGTTGCGCACCAGCTCCAGCGCCTGCGGCACGCGGCCCTGTCGCGCCAGCAGCAAGGCGCGCCGGGTCTGCACCTCGAGTGCACGCTGCGGATTGTCCACGCGTGCCAGCCAGGTTTCCGCGCCAGCGAAGTCGCCGCGCTGCTCGGCCGCCTGCGCCAGCAGCAGCCACGCCTGCGTCAGGCCCTGATCCGCGGCGTTGTCACCAGTACCCTCGTCATCGTCGTCGTCCGCGGCCGCGCCGGCCGGCGCAGTGGGTTCCTGCGCCTGCACCAGTTGCACGAAGCGCTGCAAGGACTGCTGCGCCTGTTCCGGCTGGCGCAGTTCCACATGCAAGGCGCCCAGCGTCAGCCAGGGTGGCGCCAGATCGGGCTGCTGCAGGGTGACGGCTTCGAGCTGTGCCACGGCTTCCGCATAACGCTGCGCATTCACCAGCGTGGCGGCATAGGCGCGCCGTATGGCGACTTGCGCGCCCGGTGATTTCAGATACGCCGTGACGATGCCTTCCGCCTCGGGCCTGATCGGCATCAGCTCCAGCGCCAGCAGCACCGGACCGCCGGCCGATGCATCTTCGGAATGTGCCTGACGCGCGAGCTTGAGCGCACCATCGGGCTCGCCCGCACCCAGCCAGCCGCGGCCTATCGCCACCTGGGCCGCGGTGCGGGTGGTGGCATCACCGGTGTAGGGTTGCAGCACGTCCTCCAGCACCGCAGCCGCCTCGCGCTTGTCGGTGGCGCGTTGCATGAAGCGCGGCAGCGCCGCGATCACGGCGGCGCGCTCCGCCGCCGGGGTGGCGCTGATCAGCGAGCGCATCGGCTCGGACAGCTCGTTCATGCGGTTCAGCGACAGCAGGATCTGCAACTGCAGCCGCGTTGCCTCCAGCGACTCGGGCAGCGCGCTGCGCCAGACCCGCGTGGCCGCCAGTGCCTGTTCGCCGGCGCGCGCCTGCAAGGCGATCTCGGTGGCACGCCGAAACAGCTGTTCGTCGCGCGTGCGTCGCGCCGCATCGAGCATGATCTGGTAGGCGTTGCCGGCCTGCCCAGCGCTGAGCTCGATCTCGCCAATCAGCAACTGATAGAACAGTGGCGCGTCGATGGGCGAGTTGACGACGCCAGGCGGCGCCTTGCCCGGCGCAGGCGATGCGGTCTGCTGGGCGCCTGCGGCATGGCAACAAAGCGCGAGGGCCGCAGCGGCTGCCCAGTGGCGTGCGGCAACAGGCCGCAGGCTCGACACACTCATCAAGGCTCCAGGAAATTGACCATCATTCTCACATAATGGGCCCATGCCCGAGCTGCCTGAGGTCGAGATCACGAGGCGCAGCATCGCCTCTCGGCTGCACGGAGCCCGCGTGCTGTCGGTACGCTGCGGCAAGCCGCTTCGCTGGCCGCTGGGCATCGCACCCGAAGGGCTGGTCGGCTCGCGTATCGGCGCGGTCGGACGGCGCGGCAAGTACCTGTGGGTGCCGCTGCAGCGCGATCCTTCGCAGCCGCCGATCGGCGCGGATGGTGGGCTGCTGCTGCATCTGGGCATGTCGGGGTCGCTGGCATTGTTCGATGCGCCGGTCGAGCCGGGCGTGCATGCCCATTTCGACCTGGGCACCTCGCAGGGCATGCTGCGGCTGACCGATCCGCGCCGCTTCGGCGCCGTGCTGTGGTCGGCCGGCATCGATGTCGATCCAGCGGCCACGTTGCTGGCGCGCCTGGGTGCCGAACCCTTCGATGCGGCCTTGACACCCCTCACGCTGCACGCCGCGTTGCGGCGCCGAAAGGTGGCCATCAAGACCTTGCTGCTGGGCGGGCAGGTGGTCGTCGGCGCAGGCAACATCTATGCGTGCGAGGCGCTGTTTCGCGCCGGCATCGACCCGCGCACGCGTTGCGACCGGTTGAGTCGGCCGCGCTGCGAGCGCCTGCTTGCCGCGCTGCGCGAGACGCTCGCACGGGCGCTTGAACTCGGTGGCTCGACGCTGCGCGACTTCAGCGACGCCCATGGCGTGGCGGGCGAGTTCCAGGCCGAAGCACGCGTGTATGGCCGCGAGGGACAGCCCTGCCTGCGCTGCGGGCTGGCCGTGCGGCGCATCCTGCAGGCGCAGCGTTCGACCTACTTCTGCGCGAACTGTCAACGCCGCCAATGAGAGCCGTCCAAGGCTGATGCCGCGCGGCGCCTTGGCCGCCGCAGCGAGCCTGCAAACGTGAGGCGGTCGTGCGCTTCGTTGGGTGTGCGCAAAGCTGCACGAAGCTTGTTGTCAGCAGTTGTTTCCTGGCTGACTTGCGCGCAGGCGCCTGCGCTAGCATGCCCGCAGCGGCCTCTTCGGGCCAGCAGCAAGCGACGATGAAGAACACCCTGGCCCATCAACTCGACGCGCTCACGGCCTGGCGGCGAGCGCTCGACCGTCGGGTCAGTGCCATCGCGCTGTTCCTGGCCGAACACGAGTTGCTCGACGAATCCGACGGCGCAGCGCTGGACGCGCTGAAGCGCAAGCTGGCTGCCGACAAGTTGGTGCTGGCCTGCGTGGCCGAGGTCTCGCGCGGCAAGTCCGAGTTGCTGAATGCCATCTTCTTTGCCGACACCGGCCGGCGCGTGCTGCCGGCCACGCCGGGGCGCACCACGATGTGCCCGGTGGAGTTGCAGTACCACGTTGGGCAGCCGCCCGAGTTGGCGCTGCTGCCCGTCGATACACGGCTGGGCGGGCAGTCGCTGGCCGAACTGCGCACGCAGCCCGCTGCCTGGCAGCGGCTAAGCCTGGACCCGCGCCATCCCGATGGCCTGGCCGAAGCGCTGAATCTGGTGACGCAGACGCGCCGCGTCAGCACCGAGACCGCCGCCGCGCTGGGCTTCTGGAGCGACAGCCATGGCCAGGACAACCCGCCGCGTCTGGCCGACGGCAGCGTCGAGGTGCCGGCCTGGCGCCATGCGCTGGTCAACTATCCGCACCCCTTGCTCGAACGCGGGCTGGTGGTGGTCGACACGCCGGGCTTGAACGCCATTGGCGCCGAGCCGGAGCTGACACTCGGGTTGCTGCCCGCGGCGCATGCCATCGTCTTCCTGATCGCCGCCGACACGGGTGTGTCCCGCTCCGACCTGTCCATATGGACCGAAAACCTGTCCGGCGATGCGCTGGAGCGCTTCGTCGTGCTGAACAAGATCGACATCCTTGCCGACCCCTTGTCCACTCCGGCCGCGCTGGCCGCGCAGCTCGACACGCACCGTCGCCAGATCGCGCAGACGCTTCAGGTGCCGGTCGAGCGCGTGTTCGCGCTTTCGGCGCGCGATGCGCTGGCGGCGCGCGTGAAGGGCGATGTCGGCGCGCTCGAGCGCAGCGGGCTGCCTGCGCTGGAAGCGGCACTGGCGCTGGAACTGCTGCCGCGGCAGCGCGAGCTGCTGTCGCGTGCCACCGGCTCGGTGCTGAACGCGCTGCGGCTGGGCGCCTCGCGGCGCCTGGGCGAGCGGCGCCGACACAACGCCGAGCAGATGCTCGAACTGCGCGGGCTGCGCGGCAAGAGTGGTGCCAGGGTGCGCTCGATGCTGCAGCGGCTGGACGCCGAGATGGCCGATTTCGAGCGCTGCGGTGCGCGCTTGTCGGCACTGCGTGCGGTGCACCTGCGCCAGTTGCACAAGGTCATGCGCATGTTGTCCAGCGATGTCTTGCGCGACGAGGTCAAGACCATGCGCGCGGCCATGGGCGCGACGCCGCTGAACCTGGGCGCACGCAAGGCCTTTCGGGTGTTGTGCGAACGGCTGCGCACGGCGCTGGCCAACGCGCGCAGCCAGTCCGACGAAATCCAGCAGATGCTGGGTGCCAGCTATCAGCAGCTTAACGCCGAGTACGGTTTTGCCTTCGTGCTGAACAGCGCGCCGCGGCTCGAGCGCTTTGTGGCCGAACTCGACCTGCTCGAGCGCAGCTACGGCGTCTACCTCGGCCCGTCGCAGGCCTGGCGGCTGTCCAGCGCCAGCTTCATGGATCAGTTCCAGCGCATGCTGGTGTCGAAGCTGCGCGTGGTGTTCGAAAACGCGGCCGGAGAGGTCGAGTTGTGGAGCAAGGCCGCCTCGGCACAGATGGACCTGCAGTTGCGCGAGCGGCGCCAGGCCTTCTCGCACCGGCACGAGTCACTGCAACGCATTCAGGTGGCCTCGGGCGAGCTGGAGCAACGCATCGCCGAAGTCGAGTTGCAGGACAAGCGCCTGGCCGGGCTGCAATGGCGCCTGGATTCGATGGCCGAGCAGGCCCGCGCCCTGGCACAGGACGCGCTCGTGCCCGAGGCTGCCGCGGCAGCCGGCGACAGCGAACAGCCAACGCAGTTGCGCAGCAGCGCGGTCTGATGCCCGGCGGCGCCGGTTTCGCGCAGCGTGTCGTGCGCTGGCGCCAGCGTTTCGGCCGCCAAGGCCTGCCTTGGCAGGACACGCGCGACCCCTATCGCGTATGGCTGTCCGAGATCATGCTGCAGCAAACACAGGTGGCCACGGTGCTGGACTACTACGCGCGCTTTCTGCGTCGTTTTCCAGACCTGCAGGCACTGGCCGCCGCGCCTTTGGACGATGTGCTGGCACTGTGGAGCGGCCTGGGCTACTACAGCCGCGCGCGAAACCTGCACCGCTGTGCGCAGGTGCTGCAGCACGAGTACGGGGGCGTGTTTCCGGCGAACAGCCAGTCGCTGGCACGCTTGCCCGGCATCGGGCGCTCGACTGCGGCGGCGATTGCCGCGTTCTGCTTCGGCGAGCGCGTGGCCATCCTCGACGGCAACGTCAAGCGCGTGCTGAGCCGTGCGCTCGGCTTCAGCGCCGACCTGGCGCGTGCCGCGAACGAACGCGCACTTTGGCAGCAGGCGCAGGCGCTGGTCCCCGAGCGCGGCGTCGAGCACTACACGCAGGGCCTGATGGACCTGGGCGCCACGCTGTGCACGGCGCGCAGCCCGGCGTGCGAGCGCTGCCCGCTGGCCAGGCTGTGCGTGGCCCGTGCCGAAGGCCGGCCCGAGGCCTATCCGGTGAAGACGCGCCGCAGCCCACGCGGCGCGCGCGCGCATGCGCTGCTGTGGCTGGCGCACCGCGACCGGCTCTGGCTGACGCAGCGCCCGCCACGCGGGGTGTGGGCAGGGTTGTGGAGCCTGCCCGAATTCGGCACGCCCACCGCGCTGCACGCGCTGCTGAGCGGCTGGCCGGGCCAGGCCGAGGCACTGCCCGTCATCCAGCACGCGCTGACCCACTTCGACTGGACGCTGCAGCCGCTGCGTTGGCTGTTGCCGGCCCGGCTGTCCGTACGCCAACGCCAAGCCTTCGAGGCGCAACTGCCGCCCGGGCGCTGGGTGGCGCGGGATCAGGCGCTGCAGATGGCACTGCCGGCACCGGTGCGCAAGCTGTTGATGGCCTGAACTCAGTCCGGCACCACACCCTTGCCGCGCAGGAACTCGTGCACCAGTTGCAGCCGCACCTGGGGGTCGTCCAACTCCATCAGCTTCTGCTTCGCGCCCAGCGAGATGGGCAGGATCTCGCACCAGCGGTTGGCCACCCAGCCGCAGTCGTCCAGCCGGTGCGGTGGCCTGAAAGGCTCCGCCCCTTGCCCCTTCAGCGTGGCAATGGCGTTGTCCAGCGCCTGCACCGTGGGCAGCAGCTCGGCGCTCGGTGCCAGGCCCGGGTCGTCGGGCAGCAGTTCGACGCTGCCGACCCACAGCCCGTCGGCCTGTTGTGTCGCGGGACGCAGCAGGCGGAAACGCCGCGTGCCGGTGCAGCGTGCACGCAGCACGCCGGGCTGTTCACTGTCCACGTCGTCCAGTTGCGCCAGAACACCGACGTTTTCGAACTGCACCGTGCCCTTGGCGGCGCGGACTTCGCCGCCCTGCAGCAGGCACACCACGCCGAAGGGTCGCTGCCGGCGCAGGCAATCGGAGACGAGATCGAGGTAGCGCGCCTCGAACACCTTCAGGATCAGCAGACCGCCGGGAAATAGCACCGAGCCCAGCGGGAACAGCGGCAGTTCGGGGAGAGCCTCGGGGCTTGCCATCAGCGGCTCGTGTGCGAGGGCGGGCGCGTCATGCGCGCGCATCCAGCTCGCGGTGGCGCACCAGCGTGGCACCGCGGTCGGCGAAACGGCGCGCCAGGTTCTCGCTGAGGTAGACCGAGCGGTGCTGCCCGCCAGTGCAGCCGATGGCCACGGTGAGGTAGCTGCGCTGGTCGTCCTCGAAGGCGCCGAGCCAGCGGCGCAGGAAGGCCTCGATCTGGGCCAGCATCTCCACCACGTCGGGCTGGGCCTCCAGATAGGCCGCCACCGCGGCGTCACGGCCGTTCAGCGGCCGCAGTTCGCGGATGTAGTGCGGGTTGGGCAGCACGCGCACGTCGAACACGAAATCCGCATCCAGCGGCACGCCGTACTTGAAGGCGAAGGATTCGAACACCAGCGTCAATGCCGCGCCGCGCGCCCCCACCAGCTCGCGCACCCACACGCGCAACTGCGCCGGGCGCAACTGGCTGGTGTCGATGATGGTGGAGACCTCGCGCAGCGCGGCCAGCAGCTCGCGCTCCAGCTCGATGGCATCGGTGAGCACGTGCGCGGCGTCGCCACTGGCTACCGTGCCGGACAGCGGGTGCGGCCGGCGCGTTTCGGAAAAACGGCGCAGCAAGGCATCGGTGCTGGCGTCGAGGAAGAGCGCGCGGATGTGCACGCCTTCGGCCTGCAATTCCGGGATCAGCGGCACCAGTTGCGGCAGCGAGATGGCATTGCGCACGTCCACCGCCACCGCCACGCGATGCGTCGAGCGCTCGTGCTCCAGGCGGATGAACTCGCGCAGCATCTCCGGCGGCAGGTTGTCGACACAGAAAAAGCCGGCGTCCTCGAGTGCGTGCAGCGCCACCGACTTGCCGGAGCCGGAGATGCCGGTGATGAGCACCACCTCGCGGCGCGCATCGGCCATGTCACTCACCTCGGTGCCCGCCTGTGGCGCAAGGGCGCCGAGGTCGCGGCCTCGTCGCCGGCACCGCCGAGCATGGCTTCGGCGTGCGCCCGGCTGGTGCCCGCAAGCCGCTCACCGCCGAGCATGCGCGCCACTTCGCTGACGCGCGCCTCGCCCGACACCGGCTGCACGTCGCTGACCGTGGCCTGGCCCTGCAGTGCCTTGGAGACGACAAAATGATGGTCCGCGCAGGCCGCCACCTGAGCCAGGTGCGTCACCGCCAGGACCTGGCTACTGCCGCCCAGCTGCTTCATCAGCCGCCCCACCTGGTAGGCCACGCTGCCGCCGATGCCGGAGTCGATCTCGTCGAAGATCAGCGTCGGGGCCACCGCACCCAGTGCCGCACCGGCGCGGCAGGTCGACACCGCGACGGCCAGCGCCAGGCGCGACAGTTCGCCACCGGAGGCCACCTTGGCCAACGGCCGCGGGCTGCTGCCGGCGTGGCCCGCGACCAGGAACTCGGCGCTTTCCAGGCCGAAGGCCTGCGGCGCATCCTGCGGCACCAGCGCCACGTCGAAGCGCCCGCCGGCCATGCCCAGGTGCTGCATCGCCTGCGTCACGGCAGCCGAGAGCTTGGGCACCGCCGCGCGGCGCAGTTTGCTCGCATGCTGCGCCTGCACTTGCCACGCGCTACGCGCGTGCTCCCGGGCGGCCTGCAGCGCGGCCAGGTCGCCGGCGGCGTCGAGCGCACGCAGTTCTTCCTTCCAGCCTGCCAGCAGGGCGGGCAATTCGGCCGGCGTGCGCCGGTAGCGACGCGCCAGCGACAACCAGGCCGACAGCCGCGCATCCAGTTCGGCCAGCCGCGCCGGGTCGGGTTCGCTGCGGCCCAGGTACGCATGCAGGCTGTGCGCCGCATCCTGCAACTGCGCCTGTGCAGCCTGCAGCACTTCGAGCACCTGGCCCAACTGCGCATCGAAGCGGATGACGCCGTCGAGCGCGTCGACGGCCTGGCCGGCCAGGCCATCGGCGGCCGGGTCACCGTCGGACAGCGCCAGCAGTGCCGCACGCACGCCGTCGAGCAGCGACTGTGCGTGCGCCAGGCGTTGATGCTCGGCATTCAACGCGTCCCATTCGTCGCCCCCCGGAGCCAGCTTGTCGACCTCGGCGATCTGCCAGGCGAGGCGCTCTCGTTCGCGCTCCAGCGTGGCAGCGCGCGCATGGGCATCGGCCAGCGCAGATTCGGCGCCCTTCCAGGCCTGCCACAGCGCCGACAATGCGGCCGCATCCACACCGGCCTGTTCGTCGAGCAGCGCGCGCACCGCCGCGGGCCGTGTCAGGCTTTGCCAGGCATGCTGGCCATGGATGTCGACCATTTGTTCGCCGGCCTCGCGCAACTGCCCCATGGTGGCCGGGCTGCCGTTGATCCAGGCGCGGCTCTTGCCCTGGGTGTCAATGCTGCGTCGCAGCAGCAGCAGCGCATCGCCGTTGTGGTCGAAGCCGGCCTCCTCCAGCCAGCCGGCCAGCGCCGGCGGCATGTCGAACTCGGCCGTGACCTCGGCGCGCGCGCAGCCTTCGCGCACGATGCCGGCGTCGCCGCGGCCGCCGAGTGCCAGCTGCAGCGCGTCGATGAGGATCGACTTGCCGGCGCCGGTTTCGCCGGTGAGCACCGAAAAGCCGGCGGCGAGTTCCACCTCGAGCCGGCTGACGATGACCACGTCGCGGAGCGTCAGGCGGCGCAGCATCTCAGCGCTCGGCAGCCAGGAGGCGCAATGCCGCACGAAGGCGCGCACGCCGGCTGGCGCGCCGAAGGCGAAACAGGGGCCGGGTCATACCACCCCTTCATGCCAGCGCAGCTTGCGGCGCAGCGTGGCGAAGTAGCTCCAGCCGGGCGGGTGCAGGAAGCGCACCTTGTGCGCCGAGCGGCGCACACGCACCTGGTCGCCATGCAACAGGCTGGCCAGGCTTTGCATGTCGAAGTTGGCGGAGGCGTCGCGCCCTGCCACCACCTCGATGCGGATTTCCTTCTGGTCGGGCAGCACGATCGGCCGGTTGGACAGGGTGTGCGGGGCGATCGGCACCAGCAGCAGCCCGCTGATGCCCGGGTGCATGATCGGCCCGCCGGCCGACAGCGCATAGGCCGTGCTGCCGGTGGGCGAGGCCACGATCAGCCCGTCGGCGCGCAGGTTGGCGACGAACTCGTCGCCGATGTCGATGCGTAGTTCGACCATGCTGGCCGTGGCGCCGCGGCTGACGACCACGTCGTTCATCGACAGGCCGTCGAAGATCTTCTCGCCATCGCGCCAGATGCCGCCTTCGATCATGGCGCGGTGCTCTTCTTCGTAGTCGCCGGCGACCATGCTTTCCAACGCCTCGCGATACGCTTCCATCGGCACGTCGGTGATGAAGCCCAGCCGGCCCTGGTTGATGCCCACCAGCGGCAGGTCGTGGCGCGCCAGCTCGCGTGCGATGCCGAGCATGGTGCCATCCCCGCCGACCACCACCGCCAGGTCGCAATGTGCACCCATTTCCGCCGGCGACAAGGCGTCGTAGTCGGTGACACCGGTGTTCAGCGCGGTGGCCGCGTCGAAGGACACTTCCAGGCCCATGCGCACCAGGGCATGGGCAATCTCTTCAAGCAGTGGCCGGATGCCATGCGCCTGATACTTGCCCACGATCGCGACGTGATGAAAGCGCTTCGGCATGCGATCCATTACACCATAGGCCCCGGCGGGCAGCGGCTTGTACCGGGCCATGTCCGTACAATCGAAAGCATGCTGGACGAGCGCGCAAGAACCCTGCTCAAGGCCCTGGTCGAGCGCTACATCGCCGACGGCCAGCCGGTGGGTTCGCGCACGCTGTCACGCGCCTCGGGGCTGGAGCTGTCGCCGGCCACCATCCGCAATGTCATGGCCGACCTGGAAGAGCTGGGCCTGATCGCCAGCCCGCACACCTCGGCCGGGCGCATCCCCACCGCACGCGGCTACCGCCTCTTCGTCGACACCATGCTCACGGCGCGGCCGGTGAGCCTGACCGACGTGTCGGCCGACATGGTGGCCGCGCGCGAGCAGTTGCACCCCGACCAGCCGCAGCGCGTGATCGCGCAGGCGGCGCATCTGCTGTCTAGCCTGTCGAGCTTCGTCGGCGTGGTCACCGCGCCGCGCAAGGCCAGCGTGTTCCACCACATCGAGTTCCTGCGCCTGGGCGAGCGGCGCGTGCTCGTCATCCTGGTGGCACCCGATGGCGACGTGCAGAACCGCGTCATCTTCACCGCGCGCGACTACACGCAGGGCGAGCTGGTCGAGGCCACCAACTACCTGAACATGCACTACGCCGGCCTGAGCATCGAAGAGGTGCGCGAGCGGCTGAAGCACGAGATCGAGGCGCTGCGCAGCGAGATCGGTGCGCTGATGCAGGCCGCAGTGCAGGCCGGCAGCGAGGTGCTGGCCGAAAGCACCGAGCAGGTGGTGGTCAGCGGCGAGCGCAACCTGCTCGACGTGCCGGCCTTCGGCAACGACATGGGCTCACTGCGCAAGCTGTTCGATGTGTTCGAGCAGAAGACCGAGCTGATGCGGCTTCTCGACGTGAGCAGCCGCGCCGAGGGCGTGCGCATCTACATCGGGGGCGAAAGCCATGTCGTGCCCTTCGAGGAGCTGTCGGTGGTGACCGCCCCCTACGAAGTGGACGGGCGCATCGTCGGCACGCTGGGCGTGATCGGGCCCACGCGCATGGCCTACGAACGCATGATCCAGATCGTGGACATCACCGCGCGGCTGGTGGGCCACGCGCTGAGCGTCAAGTAGCGCTGCCTACAATGGCCGCACAAGGGGCCGTTAGCTCAGTTGGTTAGAGCAGAGGACTCATAATCCTTTGGTCGCTGGTTCGAGCCCAGCACGGCCTACCAATTAAAGCAAAGCATTTGACGACAGTGAACGCATACATTGTCAGCTCCGAATAATTGTCGGTGCCAGTTTGGTGCCAGTTTCCAGCGTGTTGCTTGTGCGGCTGAACGGCCGCCGACATTCAGCGCGTCTGGGGCAAGGCGCCACGCATCGCATCTTCCAGTTGCCTGGCTGACGGCAGCTTGCCGCGCAGTTTGGCCGGCAACGCCGCTTGCAGACGGTACTCGGCCACGCCAATCGGATTGGTCTTGCTCCTGAGCGCGAATTCGACTTCGAGGCAGTCCTTTTCGGCGCACAGGATGATGCCGATCGACGGGGCATCGTCCGGCATACGCTCCTTCTCGTTGAGCAGGTTCAGGTAGAAGTCCATCTTGCCGGCGTACTCGGGTTCGAACTTGCCGACCTTCAGTTCGACGGCTACCAGCGCCTTCAAGATACGGTGGTAGAAAAGCAGGTCGATGAAGTACTCATTGCGCCCCAGTGTGAGGCGATGCTGCCGACCGATGAAGCAGAAGCCATAGCCGAGTTCAAGGATAAAGTCGCGCAGCTTGTCGATCAATCGGTCCTCGAGTTCTCGCTCCTTGACCTGTCGGCGAATGCCCAGGAACTCCAGGTTGTAGCTGCTCTTCAGAGCTTCTTCAGCCTGCTCGGCCAGGTACTCGGGCAGCGCAGCCGGGAAGTTATGGCTCTTGCCTTCGGCCAGTGAACGTTCGTATGCGCCGGCCTTGATCTGGTTGAGCAGTACGTTGCGGCTCCAGCCGAAGGCAGCAGCTGCGCGCAGGTAGTGCAGGCGTTGTCCTGATTGGTCGAGTTTGTTCAGAACCAGCAGGTGATGACCCCAGGGGACTTCTGCGACAAGCTGTCGCATAACTTCGGCAGCAGGATCGATCTCCCCTCTCGGCCCGGATCGATGCTGTGCCACTTTCGGCTCTTCTGCGACAAGCTGTCGCAGAAATTCAGGCCTGGTGTACTCTTCGTAGAGCCGCCGCATATCCCAGACATTGCGCGCCGAGAAGCCCTGCGCCGCAGGGAAGGCCGCGCGCAAATCGCGAGCGATCTGCTCCACAACTGATTTGCCCCAACCGAGGCGGTGTTGCTGATCGACGATGGCCTTGCCGATGTCCCAGTAGAGCGCGATCAGCTCGCGATTAACCGCGCGAGCGGCCGACAACCGTGCCGCAGCGACGCGAGCCTTGAGGTCACCAATGAATCGCGTGTAGTCGGAGGAGATGTCAGCGCGGCGAGTCATGGTGACACTGTATTGCATGCTCACCAGGTCAAGCCATCGAGGCATCCTTCTCGCTCGACGTTCCTTGTCGTGCGGTTGCACGCGCCTGACACGGTGTTCAAACGACAGCGTCGACAGGCCGTGACTCCTGCATCTGCGCGATAGCTCTGAGGCCAGAACCATCGCTCGAAACCGTGTCGCCACACTGAAAGCGGCGCGATGTTGGTCTCGCGCAGAGGTCGTGGCCGCGCGGGCGCCGACGTTGCGTCAGCATTGACTTCAGTAGCACTAGGGGGCTCCCTGGCGGAGCCACCGCAACGGGCGCCGCGATTCTTCAATCCCCCGCGCCGGCGTTGCCGATAGTCGCGCGAACGATGTCGCCGACCGTCGCGCGGGTAATGCCGCCGACCGGGCATCGCAGCGCCCTCGTCGACTTGCCGAATGGAAACGGAAGTGCGGCCTCTAAAATAAGAAGCAGAATATTCTACTTCTCATACTTATCTAAGGAGTTGGTATGGACATCGCCAAGGACATCAAGGATCGCATCACCGGCGCCGCCGACGCGCTGTACGACGAGGCGCAGCGCGCCGAATTCCCCACCGTCGCGTCGGTACGCGCCCGCGCCGGCGTCGACATGAACGCTGCGTCCATCGTCATGCGCGAGTGGCGCCGCGCGCAAACGGCGCACTCTGCGCCGCCGGCCGTTGACGTGCCCGAGAGGGTCCGCGCGGTCAGCTCGGCGGCGCTTGCGACGCTGTGGGCCGAGGCCCAGAGCCTGGCCAACGCGAGCCTGTCGTTGGCGCAGGCCGAATGGGACCGCGAACGCGCCGCAGCGGAGACGCTGCGCGAGGAACTGTCAGCCGCCTACGACGTGAAGGCCGCGGAGCTCCATGCTTCGCTGGCGCTGGTCAGCGAGTTCAAGCTCGGCCTGCAAGATTCCGAGAGGCGCCATCGCGAACTGACGGCGGCGCTGGCCAGTGCCTGCGAGCGCGCCGCCACCGCCGAGGCCCGCACGATCGAGATCGAGCGGCGAGCCAACGACCTCGGCTCGGAACTGGCGCGAGTGCACGCCGAGGCGAAGGCCGAACGGGAGCGGCTGAACGCAGACGTGGCGCAAGCGCAGACCGGGCTGAAGGCCGAGCGCGACGCAGCGCTCCAGAGCGCAGCGCAAGCCCGCGAAGAGGCAGCACGCTTGCGCGGCAGGCTCGAAGCCCTGGAGGCGCTGCATACCAATGCCGCCGGCAGGCCCATCGCTGGCCAGGGCGGCAAGGGGGTCGGCAAGCCGACGACGTAGGTCGAACGCCAACACGGCAAACGAGGTGCCGTTCAGCGAAGCACCGGGGTCGTGTCGACGCTCTGGGGTCAGCTTGGTCAGCGCGTAAGGCGTGCTTCGCCTACCGGGAAGGTCGCTCTCTGGAAAAGCTACGCGCAGCACGACCTACCGGCCTAAATACACCGCGGTGATCTGCTCGCGCTCGTGCCCCAGCTCGCGCGAGATCGCGAGCCGTGCCTGCCTGTCGATGACCTTCTGCTGCGGGCTCAGCTGCTTGCTGGTCGGACCGCCCGCAGCAGGCGCCTTCCAGCCGGTCAGGTCTGCATACCTCGCCTGCGCGTAGCCGTGTCGCAGACCATGGACGCGGTCGATACCCGCGTGCGCCGTCTGCGCCTTGAAGCGATTGAGCTGGTCCTTGTAGGACATCTCGGCCGGGATCAGGCTGCCGGCGCCGGCAAGCTCTTTGGCTTGCCGCAACAACACGCGCTGCACCTCGGTGCGAATCGGAATGTCGCGCTCCTTGCCGCCCTTGGTCCAGCTGGCCTTCAGGTGCAGCACCTCACCTCGATCCGCCCAGGTCGGCCGCAGCTTGATGCTCTCTTCGCGCCGCAGCCCGAACGCTTCTTGCAGCCGCAATGACATGGCGGTGTAGGGGTCCGAGACGGCAGCCAGCCGCTCGGCATCGAGTTCATGGGCCTTGGAGACGTTGGTGACATAGCGCCGCTCGGCGATGCCGTAGGCCGCGTTGCCCCGGGCGACGATGTTGCGCTTGTCGATCTTCTCGGCCGGCCAGCGCAGCGCGCTCATCCGGTTCTTGAATGTGCCCGCGCTGATCGCTTCGGTGTGCCAGCGCTCGACCAGGTGCTCGACATGCTTGGTGCGCACGCCGGTGGCGCGCAGATGCCGAAAGCCGTCCTCGCCCAGCTGGTTGGCGATCAGGGTCAGGATGTGCTCGCGATCATGTTGCGTGGCGAACGAGCCGTCGCGGTTGCGCCGGCACAGGTTCTTGAAGTCGTGGTTGAGGTCACGCATGGCGCGCCTCGGCGTGCATGGGCATGAAGTTCTCCATTCATCCGTTCAGGTTCATCGAGTTGCAAAGGTCTTTCGGTGCTACGCGGTGCCATAGGGTTGGTAAGTGTTTCTGTCCATCCCGCACGCCGTGGCGCGTGGGAATCACAAGGGACGCGGGACACCACTCCCGTTTGTGCAAGTTGCTTTACTGCTCGCCGGCGTTGCACGCGCTACTGGCGCCGCGCGCCGTGCCTGAGGGCACAGAACACGCGCGGGGACCATTGACCCAGGGTCCAAGGGGTGTGCTTCGCACACGTCTGGTTTTGATCCTCTGACGGGGGATCGGGCGGCGCTGCGACGGTCGGGCCGTTGCAGCGCAATGCAGGTGCAGTTCAAGACCGCACCGCTCGTATCGGGCTCAAGGCCCGTCGCAAGGATCGAAGGTCTGGCCCTCGATCCGCTCATCACTTCGC
>DASQFA010000323.1:0-8642 GCA_035633375.1 Rubrivivax sp. | reverse complement strand
GCCATGCCGATCTCCAGCTGGCGCTGCTGGCCATGCGCCAGGTTGGCCACCAGCTCGTCGGCCAGGTGTGTCAGGCGGGCGCGTTCCAGCAGGTCCTGCGTGGCCAGGCTGCTGGCATGGCTGGGGCGCGCGCGCAGGAAGCTGAAGCGCCCGTTGCTGACACCGCGCACCGCCAGGAACAGGTTGTCGTGCACCGTCAGGTCACGAAACAGCAGCGAGGACTGATAGGTGCGCCGCAGCCCCTTGCGGATGCGGTCGTGCGGCGCCAGCTCGGTGATGTCCTCGCCGAAAAAATAGATCCGCCCGGCAGTGGGCGGAAAGTCGCCGGTGATGGCGTTGAACAGCGTCGTCTTGCCTGCGCCGTTGGAGCCGAGGATGGCGTACTTCTGGCCCGCGGCCACCGACAGCGAGACCTCGTCCACGGCGCGCAGCGCACCGAATGCGCGCGTCACGCCGTCGAGGCGCAGCGCATCGTTGGACGCGAGCAGCGCGCTTGGCCGCGCAGCCGCCCCACGCAAGGGAGCGGCCGCGACGCGGCGCAATTGCGTTACCGACGCCATGAACGTCCTTGATCAAGCGAACGCCGCGGAGCCGGCTCTGCCGGTCCGCCAGCGTTGCCCCCCTGGGGGGGAGCGGCGTAAGCCGCTTCGGGGGGGAGCCCATTCATCAGGGGCAGGCAGGCTCGTCGCGCGAGCCGATCTTGAAGTCGGCCGCGGACATGCCCAGTGTCTGTTCGACGTTGTCGACCTTGCGGTTGACCTTGTTGAACAGATTGCCCTGCCCGTCCTTCACCACCTCGGTGACGAAGGTGGTGCCAATGGCCTGGCGGTTGGCGTCCAGCTTGACGTCGCCGGTGGGCGTCTTCAGCACCATCTTCGACAGCGTCTCGCGGTACTTGGCCTGGTTGCCCGACAGGTCGCCGTTGACTGCGGCCAGACCATCGAGCGCGGCCTTCATGTTGACGTAGTACACATACGCGAACAGGCTCGGGCTGGGGAAGCCCCCGGCCGAGACCGGGAAGTTCTTGCGGTAGTCGGCGACGAACGCCTTCCACTCGGCGCCATCGAAGGCGTCGGCCAAGGGGCCGGCCGAGAGCGTGCCCTCCAGCGAGTCGCGTCGCTTGCCCTTGTAGTTGAGCACGTCCTGGCTGACGGTGATGCTGCCACCGAGCATCGGCTTGTCGCCGCCACTGTTCTCGTACTGGGTCAGGAAGTTCACCGCGTCGGCACCGCCCAGCACCACCAGCAGCGCATCCACATCCTTCGGAATGCGCGCGATCACCGACGAATAGTCCTTGCCGCCCAGCGGCACCCAGGCCTTCAAGGGCACCTTGCCGCCGAGGCGGCAGTACTCGGCCATGAAGCCCTGTACCTGCGAGTACGGGAAGGCATAGTCCTCGGCGATGACCATCACCCGCTTGTAGCCCTTGTCCATGGCGGCCTTGCCCAGGCCCACCATCCACTGCCCGCCTTCGGTGTTGAAGCGGAAGAAGTTGGGGCTGGGGTTGACCAGTGTGGTGGCCTGCGCGCCCGAACCGCCGTTGATGAACGTCACCTGCGGCTGCGTCTTGGAGTAGTCCTTGACTGCAATGCCTTCGCCGCCGGACAGCGGGCCGACCATGATGTCCACCTTGTCCTGCTCGACCAGCTTGCGCGTGGCGTTCACGGCCACGTCCGGCTTGGCGTCGGAACTGGCCTTGATGATCTCTATCTTGCGCCCGGCGACTGTTCCGCCGCGCTGGATGACGGCCAGTTCGGCACCGCGCATGCCGTCGGCGCCACCGGCTGCAAACGGCCCTTCCAGCGTGGCCAGCAGGCCGATCTTCACGGGCTGGCCCTGGGCCCAGGCCGAGCCTGCCAGCGCCACGGCGGCGGCGGCTGCAAGTGCGCTACGAATCCACAGTCTCTTGTTCACTTTCACGGATGTCTCCTTTGGGTTGAAGTCAAGACCTGGTTCGGGCCGAAGCGAGAGCGAAGCTTCGCCCACAGTCCGAGCAGGCCGTCGGGGGAAAACAGCACGATGGCGAGGAACACGCCGCCGATCACGAGGTTGAAACGCTCGCGGTCGATGACATCGATGGCGAAGGTTTGCAGCAGCACGAAGACCAATGCGCCGAGAAAGGCACCGATGGGGTGCTTGACACCGCCGAGCACGGCGATGACCAGGATGTTGATGAGCCAGCCGGTGCCCACCGAGCCCGGCGACATGAGTGCGTTGTACCAGGCCAGCAGGATGCCGCCGACAGCGGCAAGCAGGCCCGACAGCGCATAGGCCGCGACGCGGTGCGCCACCACGTTGAAGCCCAGCGCCTCCATGCGGCGCGGGTTGTCGCGCACGCCCTGCAGCGCGATGCCGAAGGGCGAGCGCACCACGTAGCGGGTGACGAAGTAAGCCGCCATGGCGCAGAACAGCGACAGGAAGTAAAACGGCAACGGCGCGCGCCAGTTGATGCCGAAGACGGTGGGGGCTTTCAGCTCGCGCAGGCCCTGGAAGCCGTTGAAGATGCTGTAGTTCTGCAGCACCAGGTAGTAGAAGGCCACACCGATGGCCAGCGTGATCATGATGGTGTAGATGCCTTCGGTGCGCACCGACAGCCAGCCGATCAGCGTGGAGCAGAGCACGGCGATGACGATCGCCACCGGCACCGCCACCCACCAGGGCCAGCCCAGGCTGATCTCGGCGCTGCTGCTGAAGCCCAGCACCGCGATGCCGTAGCCGGCGATGCCGGCCACGGTCATCTGCGCCAGCGAGACCATGCCGCCGTAGCCGGCCAGGAAGCTGAGCGACAGCGCGATCAGCCCGAGGATCAGCGACTGCGAGGCCACCTGGAAGGTGAAGAAGGGCGTGGCGATGAACGGGAACACCAGCAAGAAAGCGCCGATGAACACATGCCGCGGCGCGAGCGTGCGCCACAGGTACTTGAGCCAGCGCGGCGCATCGCTGTCGGCGTAGGGGTCTTCGGCGGGCGCTGGCAGGGCCGCGGCCCGTGGCGCAGCCGGACGCGGCCTTGTCGCCGCGGCGAGCCCGCTGTTCATCGCTCGGCGCCACTGGGCCGCGCTCATTGTGCGCTCCGTACGGTCATGACACAGAGGGCCGCGCAGCGGACCGGGCGTCTACCTGACCAGAACCCCCCGCTTGGCGGGGGCCGAGGGCCGCGGCTCCAACCGCCCTGAGGACGGTTGGACGGCCCGAGGAGCCCGAGTTCCGCGAGGGCGCGGCCTGCAAGGTGGGGGGTGCGCAGTTTCCCCCGCGGGGAGGCGACATGAGCGCACGCAGTGCGCTCATGTCGATCTCCCCATAATGCCGAGCGGCCTGAAGGCCAGCACCAGGATCAGGATGACGAAGGTGAAGACCACGCTGTAGGTGGGCGCGTAGGCCAGGCCGTAGGTCTCGGACAGGCCCAGGATCACCGCGCCAATGGCCGCCCCGACCACACTGCCCATACCGCCGACGATGACCACGATGAGCGAGGCCAGCAGCAGGCGGATGTCCTCGCCCGGCACCATGCTCAGCTCGACCGCGCCGATCACGCCGCCGAAGCCGGCCAGGCCCGCGCCGAGCGCAAAGGTGGCGGCGAACACCAGGTTCACGTTGACACCGGCGGCGGCGAGCATGGCGCGGTCGTCGACGCCGGCGCGGATCATCATGCCCACGCGCGTGCGGCTGAGCAGCCACCACAGGAACACGCCGATAACGATGCCGAAACCGAGCAGGCTGAGCCGGTAGGCCGAGTAGGCGTTGATCAACGGGATGCCGCGGATGGGGCCCTGCAGCAGCTCGGGCGCTTCCATCTGGTACACCTGCCCGGTGAAGATCCACAACAGGATGTCGGCGATGACGATCGACAGGCCGATGGTGACCATGGTCTGGCGCAGCTCCTGCCCCTGCATGTGGCGCAGGATGCCCCACTGCATCAGCAGGCCGGCCAGCGCGGCGGCCAGGAAACCCGCCGCCAGCGCCAGGATCCACCAGCCGGTGTAACCCGCCACGATATAACCCACATAGCCGCCCAGCAGGTACAGCGAGCCGTGCGCCAGGTTGACGTTGCGCATCAGCCCGAACACCAGCGTGAAGCCGCTGGCGACGATGAAATACAGCGAGGCCAGCGTCAGCCCGTTGAGCAGCGTCACGAAGTACAGCCGCGTGTTGTCGAACATGGCCCACAGCGAAAACACCACGATCGGGCCGCCGATCAGCAGCCAGGCGGCAAGCTGGGTGCGGGTCATGCGCCCGCCGAGCATCACGCCGCGCGCCCCCATTCGCGCTGCGCGGCGATGTCGGGCGCCTTGGCGAACACGCCGTCCTTCATCACCGCCAGCAGGCGTTTCGGGTCGCGCAGGATCGACAGGTTGGCCAACGGGTCGCCATCGACGAGCAGCAGGTCGGCGAGGTAGCCGTCCTTGATGGCGCCGACCTCGTGGCCGCGCATCATGATCTGGCCGCCGAACAGCGTGGCCGAGCGGATGGCTTCCATCGGCGTGAATCCCAGGTACTTGACGAAGAACTCCAGGTCGCGCGCGTTCTGGTAATGCGGGTTGAAGGCGAAGCCGTAGTCGCCCCCGGGCAGCACGCGCACGCCGCGCTTGTGCATGCGCGACAGCGATTCCAGCGCCGCATCCCACTCTTCCTGGTAGCCCCAGCCGGTGGCGATGGCGCGTGTCACACCCCAGGGCTCGGCCTCGTTGAGCAGCGCATAGAGGATGCCGATGCCGGGCGCGACGAAGATGCGGTCCTTGGCGGCTTCGAGCATGTCCAGCGTTTCGGTGTCGGTGAAGCTGGCGTGGTAGATCAGCTCGATGCCGTGGCGCAGCGCCTGCTTGACGCTGGCCGCCGAGCGGGCGTGCACGATGATGCGCTTGCCGCGCATGCGCACCTCTTCGGCCGCGGCTGCCACCTCGGCATCGGTCATCCAGGTGGTGTGCGCGTTGGCGCCGGGCACGAAGTTGTCACCCGACAGGTTGAGCTTGATGCTGTCCACGCCGAACTTCAGGAACTGGCGCACCACCTTGCGCATGTCTTCGGCGCCGTTGACGTTGACGCCGAAGCTGAACTCGGGGAAGGGCAGGTGCGGCAGTGTCTCGTCGCCCAGGCCGCCGGGCACGGTGATCTCCTGGCTGGCCGCCAGGTAGCGCGGCCCGGGGATCTGCCCGCTGTTGATGGCGTTGCGGATGACCACGTCCAGCCGCGGTTTGGCGCAGGCCGCACCCAGGCAACTGGTGAAGCCGGCCTCGAGGTACTTCTTCGCCACCTTGGCGCACCACAGCACGTGTTCTTCGAGCGGCATGGTCTGGATGCCGGACAAGGTGGCCGAGTCGTTCCAGGAAAAGTGCGTGTGCGCCTCGACCATGCCGGGCATCAGCGTGGCGCCGGCGCCGTCGATCACGGTGGCGCCCGAGGGCGAGATCGGCGCGGTGCTGCGGCCCACCTGGTGGATGCGGTTGCCCTGCACCCGCACGCTGCCCGGGTAGGGGTTGGCACCGGTGCCGTCGAGGATGCGCACGTTGGTGAAGAGGACATCGCTCATGTTGGTTCTCCTGCGAGTCTCATGCCGCCCAGCGGTTGACGGTGGCGGGCGCGCCGCTGCGCACCGGCCGTGCCTGGCCTACCGGCGGCGCGCGGTGGAACTCGCCGTCCTTCATGACGGCCAGGATGCGAGCCTTGTCCTGCAGGATCGTGATGTCGACCAGCGGGTCGCCATCGACCAGCAGGATGTCGGCCAGGCAGCCCTCGCGGATGTAGCCCAGATGCTTGCCCATCTTCATCATCGGCCCGCCCCAGGCGGTGGCCGAGAGCAGCGCTTCCATCGGGCTCATGCCCACGTGCTTGACGAAGTACTCCAGGTCCTTGGCGTTGCTGCCGTGCGGTGTCCAGGCGAAGCCATAGTCGCCGCCGGGCAGGATGCGGATGCCCCTTTTGCGCATCGCCTGCATGCTCTGGATGGCGGCTTCGAGCTCGCGGTGGTAGCCCATCTTCTGGGTGACCTCGGGTGTCAGACCCCATTGGGAGGCGTTGTGGCAGGTGTTGATCAGCCAGGCCAGGCCGGGGGCGACGAAGTGCTCGAACTTGTGCGCCTCGAGCATGTCGAGTGCCTCCTCGTCGGCGAAGCTGGCGTGGTAGATGACCTCGATGCCCTGGCGCACGCATTCCTTGATGGCCCAGGTGCTGCGCGCATGCGCCGCCACGCGCTTGCCCCAGGCCTTGGCCTCCTGCACGCATACCGTGATTTCCTCGGGCGTGAACTGGCTCATCTCGCTGGACATGCCGGTGATCGATTCGCCCGACAGGTTGATCTTCAGCGAATCGACACCGTACTTGGCGAACATGCGCACGCAGCGGCGCATCTCCTCGGCGCCGCTGACGATGGCGCCGAAGGCGAACTCCGGTTGCGGCAGGTGCGGTGCGGTGGTGTCGCCCAGGCCGCCGGGCACAGTGATCTCCTGGCTGGCGGCCAGATACCTTGGGCCTTGAATAGTGCCGTCGTTGATGGCATTGCGGATGACCACGTCCAGCCGCGGCTTGGCCGCGGCGGCACCGACGCAACTGGTCCAGCCCATGTCGAGGTAGACCTTGGCGACTTCGGCGCACCACAGGATGTGCTCTTCGGGCGGCATGCGCTGGATGGCGTCCAGGCTGGGCTGGTTGTTCCATGAAAAATGCGTGTGCGCCTCGACCATTCCCGGCATCAGGAAGGCGCCGGCGCCGTCGATGACCTGGGCCCCCAGCACCGGCGCCGAACGCTGGCCGTAGGCCGTCTTCACGATGCGGCTGATACGGTTGCCCTGCACCAGCACGTCGCCGGAGAAGGGCGTGTCGCCGCCGCCGTCGAAGACGCGCACGTTGGTGAACAGAACGTCGGCCATGTCGAGGGTCTCCTTCAGCGCACCCGGTCGAGGAAGTCGCGCAAGAAGCGCTGGCATTCGGCAGCGCGCTCGAGCGTCGGCCAGTGGCCGCAGCGGCTGAGCACCTCGACACGTGCCTGGGCCAGCTTGCCGGCCAGCGCGCGCGCACCCGACAGCGGCGTGACCATGTCCTCGTCGCCGTTGACCACCAGCACCGGGCAGTGGATGAGTTCGGCGCGCGCGGCCTGGGCTTCGGCCAGCGCGATGCAGTGGCGTGCAAAACCTTCGGCGTCCTGCGAGGCGATCGAATCGCGCACATAGGCCACGGTCACCGGTTGTTCGGCGCGCGTACTCGGCGACAGCGCGAATTCGGAAATGGCTTCGGCAATCTCGAACATGCCCTGTTCGCGCGCCACCGCGGCGCGCTGGACCATGTTCTCGCGCTGCGCCGGCACGGGTTCGGCCATGGCGCCGAACAGGCTCAGGCTGCGCACCAGGCCCGGCGCCTTGACCGCGACGTGCTGGCACACGATGGTGCCCAGCGAGTGGCCGACCAGGTGCGCGCGCGACAGCCCGAGCCCCTGGCACACGCGGATCACCGCATCGGCCAGCACCTCGACCGACAGCCGCCCGCCCTGTGGCGCGCTGTCGGCCAGCGCATAGGCCCTGCGCGAGCGCGCCGCGCCGGGAAGCTCGATGCGCGCACTGCGGTAGCGCGTCAGCGCCGGCAGCAGCGGTGTCCAGACGTTCATGCTGCCGCCCAGGCCGTGCACCAGCACCACGCCATCGCCTTCGCCGCGCACGTCGATGGCCATGCGGTCGATCCAGGTCACGGCCATGTCGCAGCTCAGGCTTCGAAGCGGTTTTCGATGGCACCGATGCCATCGATCTCGATGCGCACCACATCGCCGGCGCGCAGCCACCTTGGCGGGTCGAAGCCCATGCCCACGCCCGAGGGCGTGCCGGTGGCAATGACGTCACCGGGGTACAGCGTGATGCCGCGCGAGCAGGTCTCGATCAGCGTGGGGATGTCGAAGATCAGGTCGCGCGTGCGGCCGTCCTGGCGCAGCTCGGCGCTGCCGCCCTTCGGCGTGACCCAGCCGCGCACGCGCGTGTCGCGCCCGTCCAGCTCGTCGGCGCTGACGATGCACGGCCCCATCGGGCAGAAGGTGTCGAAGCTCTTGCCCAGGTCCCACTGCTGATGGCGCACCTGCACGTCGCGCGCGCTGACGTCGTTGACCACGGTGTAGCCGAAGACATGCTCCATGGCACGTGAGCGTGGGATGTCGCGCCCCCCGTGGCCGATGACCACCGCCAGCTCGGATTCGTAGTCGATCTGCGTGGACACTCCAGCGCCCGGCAGCCGCACCGCATCGAACGGGCCGATCACACATTCGGGCAGCTTGCCGAAGACGATGGGCCACAGGTCTTCTTTCGGCAGGCTGTCGCGAAAGACGGTGCTGGCCAGTTCGGCCGCATGCGCGCGGTAGTTGCGCCCGGCGCAGAACAGGCTGCGCAGCGGCTGCGGCAAGGGCGCGCGCAGCGTGACCACCTCGGTCGGCAAGCGCGTGCCGCTGGCCGCTGGCAATGCTTCACCGCGCGCCAGCATCTGGATCAGCCCGAGCGCACCGCGCGACGCATCCGCCAGCGCCAGCGGCGTGAGCTCGCGCCCGCAGGGCGACATCGTGCCCACGTGTTCACGTCCGCCCCAGGCCCAGCTGGCGATGCGCATCGACCTTTGTCTCCGTGGATCCTGCGCGACCCTGCAAGAAAAGCGGTCGCTGCGGGCCCGTTGGTGTTTTT
>DASQFA010000322.1:0-5869 GCA_035633375.1 Rubrivivax sp. | reverse complement strand
GAATTCATTCACCGCAGAGCAGCGGAGGACGCAGAGTTGGCGCAGAGGAAATGCAATGGATTCGAATCGTTTCCTGTATTTCTCTGCGGACCTCTGCGTCCTTCGTTCCTCTGCGGTGAAGGCTGCTTGTATTCGGCGGCTTTGCGCCGTTACCGGTCCTCTGGCCAGGAATACGTTCCGATGGCTGAACGCGCATGCGCTTCAGGGCGACGCCGCGCGCCGCTTGCGTGACGCCGCGGCAACGGGCCGCGCCGCACGCCTTGCACGGCGCGCACGTGCGGCCAGCGCCAGCGTGCGAATGCGCTCGATGTCCGCGTCGCTGAACTCGCCGTGCACGCCGGAGATGGCGGCCAGCTTCATGCCGTGCTTCAGGCCGAGCTGGTAGATCTCGCGCACCTTCGGCCACTCGATCTGGCGGCCGACGGTGAAGTTCTCGAAGCGGCCCTCCAGCGCGAGCACGATGGTCTCGGCCAGGCAGGCATAGGCCACGCCTTTCGGCAGGCCGATGTTCTTCATGCGCACCTCGCCGGGCAGCTGGATCTCGCCCGACTCGATCACCAGCACGTCGGGCCGCTTGGCCACTTCTTCGGGCGGCAGGTCCAGCGGCCGAGCCACGTCGGTGATGACGCATCCCGGCTTGACCTGCATGATGTCCAGCACCTTCTTGCCGGCACCCGAGGTGGCGGTGACGACCATGTCCATCTGCGGCAGGTGGCGCACGGTGCTGGCAGCGAGCACGACCTTGGCGCCCGGGCTCTCCAGCTCGATCGCGGCCTTCAGCGCCAGCAGCTTGGCGGTCTCGGGCGAAACCAGGTAGACCTCCTCGGCTGCGCGCACCAGCAGCCGCGCGCAGGCCGAGCCGATCGCGCCGGTGGCACCGACGACCATGGCCTTGAACTTCACCCGCTCCTTGCCGCGCGGCCTGGGCAGCAGCCGCATGCGCAGCAACGCGTCGTGCGCCGCCCACAGCGCGCCGCTGGCGCTGTAGCTGTTGCCGGTGGTGATGGGCAGGGGCGCCCGGCGCGCCACCGTCACGCCGGCATCGCCGACCACCTTGGTGAAGGCACCCAGGCCCATGATCTGCGCCCCCAGCTTGCGCGCCATGTCGGCCGCGGCGAGCAGCCGGCGGTAGGTGAACTCGGGGCTGTGCGCCATGATCTCCTTGGGCGTGCCGCCGACCGTGATGAGCCAGCCCTCGGCCTCGGCGCCGGTGGGCGAGCGAATGCCCTCGACGCGTGAATAGACGAAGGGCGGGGCGAAGGCCATCACCTTCTCCAGCGAATCCATCAGCAGCGCCGGCGACGCCCGCGACAGCATTTCCACCGGCTTGATCTTCTTGAAGTACTCCTGCGAGAGTGGGTGGATGACGAAGGCGAAGCGGTTCACGCGCTTGAAGCCGTTCGGATACAGCAACCGCGGCTGCATGCCCTCGGCGCCGAGGATTTCGAGGTATTCGTCGTCCAGCAGTTCGCCGGCGCGCCGCCCTGTGGCGGCCAGGATCATGGCGTCCAGCAGCGACGGATCGACGGCATGCGCCTGCACCATCGGCGCCCCGTCGATGACCAGATGCACGCCCTTGTCCCTGAAGGCCAGCAAGCGTGCCTCGTTGACGGTATGGGTGACGATCGTCTTGCCCGCCAGCTCCTCCAGGCCGAGGGCGTCGAGCTCGTGCACCGGCGCCACCACCACGCTGGCATGCCGCACCGCACGGCGCAGCACATGTTGCGCCCACTGCTCGAGCAGGGCCGCGCTGACCAGGCGCCGCGGCAACCAGTCGGCCACGTAGTGCATGCCGCTGGCATACAGGCCGAGCGCGTCCAGCGAGGTCAGCAGCTTGGGTACACCCAGCTGCAGCACCGGATCGGCAAAGTACAGATTCGGCGTGTACTCCGACATCGTCAGCGCCAGCTTCTGGTGTGCCAGGCCGTTGAAGAACAGCACCCGCGCGTTGTCGAAGTAGTGGCCCAGCGTGGACTGCGCATGGCGCACCGCCCATTCGAGGAAGACGTCGGCCAGGCGTGCGCCGGTGCTGACCGGTGCCTGCGTCACCAGCGCACGCAGCCGTGCCGCGCGGCGCCCGTCGCGCTCGCCGGCGCCGACGCTGCCCCGATCCTGCGACAGACCCAGGCCGATTGCATCGGCGCGCGAGTGCCAATGCCGCAGCAGCCGGCCTGCCTCAGCCAGGTCGCCGTCGGTGCCCAGGCGGCGCACCTGCAGCGTCTGCCCCAGGAGCTGCGTGCGCAGCGCGAAGTCGTGTGCCTTTGCACCCAGGCTGACGCCGACCACGGTCTTCATGCTTCGCTTTGTTCGAAAGAGACGATCATTCATTCTGCATGGCTACGAGGCCCGCTCAATTGATCGCCGACATGAGTGCTTCGATTCGCTCGGCGCAGCACCCGAGTGCTTGTGCCTGGCACCCTCGAGGCGTCATGCCGCGCCGTGCCCGGGCGGCACGAACGCATGGCGGCCCGCCCACCGCGCCTGTCGCGCACGAGACGAGTCAGCCCCCTTGCAAGGCCGTCGCACAGGCGCATTTGTTGACCGCTCGCAACCGCACCGCGTGCGCGCCCGCATGGCTGTGCCATGCTATGCATTCGCCTATGACGACTCGGAACCCCATGCGACAACTCAGCGCCCACGATGCCGGCTTCCTGTACTCGGACACGAGCCACTCGAATGCCAACGTGACCCTGATCCAGATCTACGACCAGAGCACCGCACCGGGCGGCAAGGTGCGCTTCAAGAGCATCCTGGCGCATATCGAAAGCCGCCTCGCCGGCCTGCCGATCTTTCGCAGCAAGCTGCAGCGCGTGCCCCTGGATCTGGACCATCCGTATTGGGTCGACGATGCGAATTTCGATCTCGAGTACCACGTGCGCCACATCGCGCTGCCCAAGCCGGGGGATTGGCGCCAGTTCTGCATCCAGGCCTCGCGCATCCACGCGCGCCCGCTCGACTTGAACCGCCCGCTGTGGGAGATCTATGTCGTCGAGGGGCTGGACAGCCTGCTCGAGCTGCCGGTGGGCAGCTTCGCGCTGCTCACCAAGGTTCACCATGCCGCGGTCGACGCCGAAGGCGGCAGCCGCATCGCCATGCTGCTGCACGACATCACGCCGCACGTGGCCGCGCCGCCGCCGCCTCGACCTTGGTTTCCGCAGCGCGCGCCGGGCGCGTTCAACCTGCTGTGCCGGGGCGGGCTGAATGCGCTGCTGTCGCCGATGCAACTGCGCACGCCGTTGGCGCGCCGGCTGGTCGACAGCGCCAGCGCGGCCTACACCTTTGCCAGCGATCTGCTGCTGCGGCCCGAGCAAATGGTGAGCACGCGCTTCAACTCGGTGGTCTCGGCGCACCGCGTCTTCGACACGCGCCGCTTCCTGGTCGAGGAGTTCGAGGACATCCGTGGCCTGGTGCATGGCGCCAGCATCAACGACGCGGTGCTGGCGGTGTGTGGCGGTGCGCTGCGCAGCCATCTGCAGGGCCTGGGCGAGCTGCCCGAAGCCAGCCTGAGCGCGATCACGCCGGTGCACATGCGGCAGCCCGCTGCGTCGGCCGGCAGCGCGCCACAGTTGTCGTGGGTGCGTGTGCAACTCGGCACCGACATCGAAGACGCGGTGCAGCGGCTGGCCGAGATCCACGCGCGCACGTCGGCGTTCGCGCAGGCCCATGGCAATGCCGAAGACGCGTCGGGTGCGGTCGGCCAGCATGCGGCGGCGGCCACGCTGGCGATGAGCGGCAAGATGCAGGGCCTGCTCGGCCTGGGCAGTGCACGCAATGCCCCGGCGGGCGGATGCACCATCACCAACGTCGCCGGGCCGCACGTGCCGCTGTACCTGACCGGGGCGCGCATGACCTACTTCTCGGCCATCATGCCCATCTCCGACGGCATGGGCCTGGTGTTCGCGGTGACCAGCTACGACGGGCGCATCATCATCTCGCCGACCTCGTGTCGCGAGCTGCTGCCCGACCCGGAAGGTTTTACCCAGCAGTTGCGCGACGTCTTCCAGGACTACCTGGCTCTGGCACGGCTGAAGAAGCCCGCCAAGCGCGCCCCGCTGGCGCCTAGATCGGCAAAGCCTGGTGCGTCAACGCCTGGTTCAACCAGCCGGAAACGCCCGAAGCCTGGTAAGGCCGCCACTGGCCTTCGGGCTGCGCGAGGCGGTCGGCCACGATCCGCAGCACCAGCGGATTGAAGCCCAGCCCGGTGTGGCTGCCCCAGACGCGCACGTTTTCGTGGCGCGTGGGGTCGCCCTCCATGGTGGCCTCCTGCGGCGGCACGACACCGTCGCTGAGCGAATACAGGCAGCTCACCGGCATCGGCAGCAGCTTGCGCTCGCGCAGCGTCTTGGCGCGCGGCTGCATCGAATGCGCGGTCTGGCCCATCGGATGGGCCACCAGTCGATACAGCGCCTTCAACAGCGGCGGCACCGCGGTGCCGGAAGCGTCGACGCTGACCGGGCTGCCCAGCGTGATGACGTTGCGCACGCACTCACTGGCCTGGTGCGCGCCGTACAAAGCGAACACGCCACCCAGGCTCCAGCCCACCAGGCTGACCTTGCGCCCGCTTTCGTGGTGCATGAAGCGGATCTTCTGTTCGAGGGCCGATGCATGCCCCGGCCGGAAACCGACATTGCGGCCCAGGCCCCAGGTGCGCACGGCATAGCCGCGGTTGCGCAGGAACAGCTCCAGGCCGATCAACGACCCCTCGCTGCCCATGAAGCCTGGTATGAGCAATACCGGGTGGCCATCGCCGCTCGGCGCATGCAACAGCATCGGCACGGCATAGGGCAGCGAGGCCAGTTCGATCAGCGAACGCGCTTCAAGCAGCGAGCTGAACAGTCTCGGTTTGCCGGCATGCGGGTGTCGAGTGGCCATGGCAGTGGGACTCCTGTCTTTATGAGAAGCAGACGCTTTCCATAAATCGCACAATAGCACGCCCGGGCTGGGCTCATAGGCACTCGATTGGGTGGTCGTCCCTAGTGGGCATGCCACTGTGGCGGGGGCAGAAACTTCCTGCACGGCGTAGCGCGCCGGGCTCGGGCCCGCAGGCGCCGCGCGCTGCCTTTCACGTTCTCAGCCCGGGAAACTGCCCGGTACGAGGATGCTCTTGTCGACCTGGCGCAGCTTGGTATGGCCGCAGAAGGCCATGGTCACGTCGAGTTCCTTGTGGATGATCTGCAGCGCCTTGCTCACGCCGGCTTCGCCCATGGCGCCCAGGCCATAGGCCATCGCCCGGCCGATGAGCGTGCCGCGCGCGCCCAGCGCCCAGGCCTTGAGCACGTCCTGGCCCGAGCGGATGCCGCCGTCCATCCACACTTCCATCTGCGAGCCGACGGCATCGACGATGGCCGGCAGCGCCGCGATGCTGGACGGCGCCCCGTCGAGCTGGCGCCCGCCGTGGTTGCTGACGACGAGGGCATCGGCGCCGCTGGCGGCGGCCAGCTTCGCGTCCTCGACATCCATGATGCCCTTGAGCACCAGCTTGCCGCCCCATTGTTTCTTGACCCATTCGACGTCGGGCCACGACAGGCGCGGATCGAACTGCTCGTTCGTCCAGGCGGCCAGCGAGCTCATGTCGCTGACGCCTTTGACGTGACCCACCAGGTTGCCGAAGGTGTGGCGCCTTGTCGCGGCCATGCCCAGGCACCAGCGCGGCTTGGTCATCAGGTTGAGGATGTTGCGCAGGGTGGGGCGCGGCGGCGCGGTCAGGCCGTTCTTCAGGTCCTTGTGGCGCTGGCCGATGACCTGAAGGTCCAGTGTCAGGAACAGCGCGCTGCAGCGCGCCACCTTGCAGCGCTCGATCATGCGCGCCATGGCCTCACGGTCGCGCATCATGTACAGCTGGAACCAGAAGGGCGCCTGGGTGTGCGCG
>DASQFA010000321.1:0-5580 GCA_035633375.1 Rubrivivax sp. | reverse complement strand
CACCGCCTTCATGGTGGCGATCACGCTCACCACCGTGGCCAACGTGCTGGTGACGATGGCCATTGCACCGCTGCTCACGGCCATCGCTGCACGCGTGGCGCTGGGCCACCGCCTGGCGCTGCGCACCTGGGTCGCCATCGGTGTGGCCGGCGCGGGCATCGCCTGGATGTATGGCTCCGAGCTCAGCGGCTCCGATCCGCGCCACTGGGTCGGCACCGCGGTGGCGCTGTGCGTGCCCATTGCCGCAGCCGTGAACTGGACGCTGCTGCAGCATGTGCAGCATGCGGCCGGCGAGGATGCGCCGGACATGCTGGCGCCGGTGCTGCTGGGCGCGCTGTTGTCGGCGGCCTTGACGCTGCCGCTGTCGCTGCCGCTGGCGGCCACGCCGCACGACCTGGGGCTGCTCGCGCTGCTCGGTGTGGTGCAACTGGCCATCCCCTGCCTGCTGGCGGTGCGCGTGGCCCGCGTGCTCAGCGCCCCCGAGGTTTCGCTGCTGGGCCTGCTGGAGGTGGTGTTCGGCGTGCTCTGGGTCTGGCTGGGCACCGACGAGGCGCCTTCCATGGCCGTGCTGGGCGGTGGCGCGCTGGTGCTGGGCGCACTGGCGGCCAACGAAGCACTGGCGCTGCGGCGTGTCGCGCGCGCGACTTGATCTAGGGCTTGCGCCCCAACATCGGCCGGGTCCCCGGGCTACCATCTGCGCAACATTTGAAATGGAGTTTCGGCATGGCTGATTCGTCGACCGAACTTCGTCCGCACAGCCCCTGGCTGATGCTGCTGGAAGGCTGCGCGCCCTGGGAATATGCGGCCAAGATGGCGGTCATGCCATGGCTCGGCCGCGCGCCGCGCGGCGACGGCCATCCGGTGATCGTGTTCCCCGGCCTGGGCGCGCGGCAACGTGCCACGAAGGCGGCCCACTGATGCAGATCATCGCCAACGGCGTGCAGATCGAGGTCGACATCCAGGGCCCCGAACACGGCGAGCCGATCCTGCTGATCATGGGCCTGGGCATGCAGCTCATCGGCTGGCCCGACGAGCTGGTGCAGATGCTGGTGCAGCGGGGTTTTCGCGTCATCCGCCACGACAACCGCGATGTCGGCCTGAGCCAGGGCTTCGACCGGCTGGGCGTGCCCAACGTCATGGTCGAGGCGCTGCGCCAGCGGCTGCGGCTGCGCGTGCGCGCGCCGTACCAGCTGGCCGACATGGCGGCCGATGCCTTGGGCGTGCTCGATGCGCTGGGCATCGAACATGCGCACCTGTGCGGCGCATCGATGGGCGGCATGATTGCGCAGCACATCGCCGCCAAGCACCCGCGCCGCGTGAAGAGCCTGACGCTGATCATGACCACCTCGGGGGCACGCAGCCTGAAGCAGGCCCACCCTAAGGTGCTGCGCGTGCTGCTGTCGCGTCCGCAGACGCCCGATGCGCAGACTTACCTGACGCACATGAGCCGTGTGTTGTCGGTGATCGGCAGCCCCGACTACCCGCCCGACCCGCAGCGCCTGCAGCAGCGGCTGATGGCCTCGTTCTCGCGCGCCTACCGCCCGGCCGGCACGGCGCGCCAGCTGGTCGCCGTCGCGGCGGACGGCGACCGCTCGCCGCTGCTGCACCGCATCGTGGCGCCCACGCGCGTGATCCACGGCGAGGCCGACCCGCTGGTGCCGGTGCCGGCGGCGCACGATCTTGTGCAGAAGATCCCCGGCGCGGTGGCCGACATCGTGCCCGGCATGGGCCACGACCTGCCGCTGCCGCTGCTGCCGCGCATTGCCGAGGGCATCGTGCAGAACGCGGCGCGGTCAGCCACCTGAATCTGGTTGGGCGCGTCAACGAAGGCCACCGCATGATGCCGCTGGCCAGCTCGGGCAGCAAGGTCACCGAGGCCAGCAGCGCCAGGCCGACCCAGCAGCGCCCCCAGCCCTACAGCGCGGCCAGCCGGTCGGCGCTGCGGCTGAGCACGAAGCCGGCGCGGGCGATCAGCGGTGCGCACAAGGCAAACTGCGCCAGCAGCCGGGCGATGGTCACTGGCCGGGCCGACGCGCCTGGCGCTGCGTGCCGAGCACTTCGGGCAGGCCATGCGCGCGTGCGCCGTCCCGGCTGTCAGCGCGGCTCACGCTTCTTGTCCAGCAGGCGGCCCAGCAGGTCCATCGGCAGCGGGAAGACGATGGTCGAGGCGCGATCACCGGCCACCTGGGTCATGGTCTGAAGGTAGCGCAGCTGCATGGCCTCGGGCTGCTGCGCCAGCATCTGTGCGGCCTCCAGCAGCGACACCGCGGCCTGCTTCTCGCCCTCGGCGTGGATCACCTTGGCGCGCCGCTCGCGCTCGGCCTCGGCCTGGCGCGCGATGGCGCGCACCATCGATTCGTTCAGGTCGATGTGCTTGATCTCGACGTTGGTCACCTTGATGCCCCAGGCGTCGGTCTGTGCGTCCAGGATCTGCTGCACGTCCAGGTTCAGCCGTTCGCGCTCGGCCAGCATCTCGTCGAGCTCGTGCTTGCCGAGCACCACGCGCAATGTCGTCTGCGCCAGCTGGCTGGTGGCCATCAGATAGTTCTCCACCTGGATGATCGCCCGCTGCGGATCGACGACGCGGAAGAAGACCACCGCGTTGACCTTGACCGAGACGTTGTCGCGCGAGATCACGTCCTGCGGCGGCACGTCCATCGTCACCACACGCAGGTCCACGCGCACCATCTGCTGGATGCCGGGAATCACCAGCACCAGGCCCGGGCCCTTGACCTTCCAGAAGCGGCCGAGCTGGAAGACCACGCCGCGCTGGTATTCGCGCAGCACGCGCAGCGAACTGAAGACCAGCAGCAACAGCAGCAACAGCACGCCGCCCAGGCCGAATTGCAGGTCGAAGAACATGGTCAGGCTCCTTTGCTTTCGGGTCCGTGGGGGCGGTCGTCCGTGCGCACCTGCAGCCTCAGCCCATCGATCGACAGCACGCGCACCGCCTGCCCCGGCGCCAGCGGCTCGGTACTTTCGATCTTCCAGCGTTCGCCATGCACCTCGGCCCAGCTGTCGGGGCCAGCCGTCAGCACGCGGCCGCTCGCGCCGACCATCTCCTCGCGGCCGCTGACCACCGGCCGGCGGCGTGCGCGCAGCGCCATGCCGCCGCCGAGCAGCACCACCGCGGCGGAAGATGCGGCCAGCGCCAGGATCAGCGCCAGCGGCACGCCGAAGCCGGGCACGTCGCGGTCGAACAGCAGCAGGCCGCCGGCGACGAAGGCGACGCTGCCGCCGACGCCGAGCACGCCGAAGCTCGGGCTCAGCAACTCGGCCGCGAGCAGCGCGATGCCCAGCAGGATCAGGCCCAGCCCGGCATAGTTGACCGGCAGCAACTGCAGCGCGAACAGCGCCAGCAGCAGGCAGATCGCCCCCACGGTGCCGGGCAGGCCGAAACCCGGCGACGAGAACTCGAAGATCAGGCCGTAGATGCCGATCATCATCAGGATCAGCGCGAAGCTCGGGTTGGCGATCACCGACAGCAGCCGCTGCCGCCAGTCGGGCAGCACCGTCTCGGTGGGCAGGGCGCGCGTGGCCAGCGTCAGCTCGCCGCCGTGCAGGCGCACGCGGCGGCCGTCGATCTGTGCCAGCAGGTCGTCGACATCGTCGGCCACCACATCGATGACCTTGGCGGCCAGGGCCTCGCGCGCTGTCAGGCTGACCGCCTCGCGCACCGCGCGTTCGGCCCATACGGCGTTGCGGCCACGCTGCTGCGCCAAGCCGCGGATGAAGGCGGACGCATCGTGCACCTGCTTGGCGGTCATCGGGTCAGCCAGGTTCGGCGGCGGCGCACTGGCCGCCGCGTCGCTGCCCTTGCCCTCGGCCGGTCGCGCCGGTGGGTCGCCGGCCGGCGGCCTGCGCTCGGCGCCGGGCATGCCAATGGCCACCGGCGTGGCCGCGCCCAGCGTGGTGGCCGGGGCCATGGCCGCGATGTGCGCGGCATAGAGGATGTAGGTGCCGGCGCTGGCAGCGCGCGCGCCCTCTGGGCTGACGAACACCGCCACCGGTACCGGCGAGGCCAGGATCGCCTGGACGATCTGCCGCATCGACGTGTCGAGCCCGCCGGGCGTGTCGAGCTCGATCACCAGCAGCGGTGCACCGGCCGCGGCGGCCTGGGCGATGCCGCGCAGGATGTAATCGGCGCTGGCCGGGCCGATGGCATCGTGCACCTGGAGCACGCGCACCGGGGCGGCCGCCACCGCCACGTGGCCGGCCGCAGCCAGGCACAGCGCAAACAGCCAGCGCAGCGCCCGGGGCAGCCGGCCGCGGGTCATGACACCACCAGCACGTCCCGCCCGCTGTGGTGGATGGCATCCAGGGCGGTGCTGCCGAGCAGGGCGTCGGCCACCAGCCCCTGGCCATGGCGGCCGACGACCACGCAGTCGGCCGGCCAGGTGGCGGCATGCTGCACGATGCCCAGCGCCGGGATGGCCTCGACCACCGCCACGTCCACGGCCGCACCGCGGCCGGCGCAGAGTTCGCCGGCCAGCACCTCGAGCTGCCGTTGCGCCCGGCCATGCAGCGAGGCGATCAGCTCGCCGAGCGGTGCCTCGTCGCCATGGCCGCGCTGCGCCTCGCGTTCCCACTGCGGGTCGATGACGTACAGCAGGCGGTGCGCGGCCGTGGGAAACAGTGCCAGCGCGCTGGCCGCGGCCTGGCGCGACACCTCGCGCAGATCGACCGCCGTCAGCACCCGGGCGTAGTCCGCCGCCTGGCCGGCACGGGTCACCAGTACCGGGCAGGGCGCGCTGCGCAGGATGCGCAGCAGGGTGCTGCTGACCCCTGGCGCTGCCGGCTCGGAGCGGCGCGCGATGACCAGCACAGCGGCATTCATCGCCCTGGCGCGCGCTTCGATCACCGCCGCCGGCGCGCCCACGCCGAAGTGGCTTTCGACCGCCAGGCCTTCACCGGCCGCCAGCGTGGCGGCCCGTGCCGCCAGGCGCTCGCGCAGGCGCGCCTCCGGCGAGGGCTGTCCGCTCAGCCGATCGAGGTCGAACACGGCGCGCAACGCCTTCCAGGCGCCGGCGTCGAAGGCATGCACCAGATCGACGCAGGCGCCGTGGGTGCGCGCAAGCCGTACGGCACGCTCGACGGCGGCGTCCGAGCCGGCAGAGAAGTCGGTGGCCACGAGCACGCGGCGGATTGGTTTCATGGTGTTGACTCCTGCAAAGCCTCGATCGGCGGGCGCGCTCTCCCACACCCTGAAGGCTGCGGGACGAAACGACCCGGGAATATGCCGCCTCTTGGTATGTTCGTCGCAGCCGTGGCGGCGGTCTTGAGTTCGCTCAACTTGCCTGGCGACAAGCATGCCAGCCGCGAAGAAAACGCTCCTGAAGCGCCCTGCAACTTGGGAGTCGATGTGGGGTCGAAGGTTCAGGTCATGGCTGGCGAGCCGTGGACACCAGCACGTCGGCGCTGCCCTCGGCCAGCACATGCTTGCTGACGCTGCCCAGCAGCAGCTCTTCGGTGGGCGACTGGCCATGCTTGCCCAGCACCACCAGGTCGCAGTCCTGCGCCTGTTCGGCCTCGACGATGCAGGCTGGTGGCGTCCCGAACGTGACGCGGCGGCCATCGGTT
>DASQFA010000320.1:0-2827 GCA_035633375.1 Rubrivivax sp. | reverse complement strand
CAGCGACATGGCATCCAGGCTGCCCGCGGTGCGATGGGGCACGAAGTCCGCGAAGGGCAAGCGCACGGTGCGCCATTCGGGGGTGGCGTCAAAGCTGCTGCGCCAGGCTTGCCAAGGCGCAGTCATGACGGCATTGCGCAGGTGCACGCCATAGCGGTGCGCATTGCCCAGCACGTCGAGCTCCACACCGCGCCAGTGCGCCGCATCCGGCAGTGCCGGCACCTCCAGCGCCATCTGGATGAAGCCGCCGTTGTTCTCGAGCCGCACTTGGCCGCGCAGGCACAGCGCACTGCGCCCGTGCACGGTCTCGACGCTCATGCCGCCGGTGGACACGCCGCCCATCACGCCGTCGGTAAAGAAGCGCCAGGCCGGGCCCAGGCTGCTGGCCGCGCTGCCGCTGCGCCGGTCGTCGATGAGCAGGCTGGCTTCGGCCGCACCCGCCGCACCCGCCGCACCCGGCGGCATGGCGCAGGCGGCAAGCCAAAGCATGAACGCGGTCCGGCTGTCCATCGGCGCATCGTAGCCTGCGGCTGCAGCCGCGGGCGGGTGCGTCAATAGCGCTCGGGCACGATCATGCGCTCGGGCACCGGGTTGCGCACATAGTCCTCGTGGCGCTCGCGCGGCGGCAGCACGATCGGCTCGCGCTCCACCTCGGCATAGGGCATCTGCGCCAGCAGGTGGGCAATGCAGTTCAGCCGCGCCTTCTTCTTGTCCACCGCCTGCACCACCCACCACGGCGCCTCGGCGATGTGCGTGCGCTCGAGCATGATTTCCTTGGCCTTGGTGTAGTCCTCCCAGCGGCGGCGCGACTCCAGGTCCATCGGGCTCAACTTCCACTGCTTCAGCGGGTCGTGGATGCGGCCCAGGAAGCGCAGGTGCTGCTCCTCGTCGGAAATCGAGAACCAGTACTTGATGAGCTGGATGCCCGATCGCACCAGCATGCGCTCGAACTCGGGCACCGAGCGGAAGAACTCCTCGTACTGATCGTCGCTGCAGAAACCCATGACGCGCTCGACGCCGGCGCGGTTGTACCAGCTGCGGTCGAAGAGCACCAGCTCGCCGGCCGCCGGCAGGTGCGCCGCATAGCGCTGGAAGTACCACTGCGTGCGCTCGCGGTCGTTGGGTGCCGGCAGCGCCGCCACGCGGCACACGCGCGGGTTCAGCCGCTGCGTGATGCGCTTGATGACGCCGCCCTTGCCCGCGGCGTCGCGCCCCTCGAACAGGATCACCACCTTGTGCCCGGTGTGCTGCACCCAGTCCTGCAGCTTGACCAGCTCGCCCTGCAGCCGGAACAGCTCGCGGAAGTAGAGCCGGCGTGCCTCGCGGTCGGCTTCGGCATGCGGTTCGGCGCCCGACAAGCCGGCGGCCAGCGCATCCACGTTGCGGTCTTCGAGCTCGAGTTCCAGCTCCTCGTCGTAGCTGTCGGCCAGGTCCAGGTGGATGCGCCGCACCAGGTCATCGTCGAAGGTGTTCAAAAGGGCTCCCCTACACGCGTGCACGCAAAGCGCTCAGCATATGACGTTTGCATGGCAATCCCGTGACAGGCCGTTGCCGCGGCCGCGCGGCGCTATGCTCGCCCTGCCCGCCCATGGCCGCCATCCACATCACCGACATCGAAGCCGCCATCAACTGGTGGCGCGAGCGCTCGCCCTCGCCCGACGGGCTGCGCGCCTGCGCCGAGGTGCTGGCGCTGGCCGAAGTGTATGCGCTGATGGTCTACTACCGCGAGCACGATTGCGCCGAGGCCGGCATGCCCGCGGCGGCGCGGCAGGCCTGGCTGGACTGGTACGCATCCACCCCCGACGCGCCGTGCATCGCCATCTGCTCCACCTCGCAGGGCGACGCCTGGTGCAAAGGCTGCGGCCGCAGCTTCGAGGAGGTGCAGCACTGGCAGGCCTTCGGCCCGGCGCAAAAGCGCGCGGTGTGGAGGCGCATCACGCTCGAGGCCAAGGCCTGGCGCTTCAACCGCTATGCCGAACGTGCACGCCAGGCCAGCGGCACCGACCATCCGCCGGCCGAGAGCTTCGACAGCCAAGCCCCCAAGGTGCCGCGTTGAGCGGCGCGGCCGCCGGCGCAGACAGCCTGCCGCACCGCCAGACCTGGCGCGATTCGGCGCGCGGCATCCTGCCGCTGGCCTGGCCGGTTTTCATCGCGCAGCTGGCGGTGGTGGCCTTCGGCACGGTGGACACCTTATTGGTGGCGCGCTACGCCGCGCTCGACCTGGCGGCGCTGGCGGTAGGTTCGGCCGCCTACATCACGGTGTTCATCGGCTTCATGGGCGTGGTGGTGGCGGCCGGGCCGATCGTCGGCCAGTTCTTCGGCGCGAAGAAACTGCACGAGGCCGGCCACCAGCTGCACCAGGCGGTGTGGGTGGCGCTGGGCCTGTCGGTCATCGGCAGCACGCTGCTGGCGTTCCCGTGGCCCTTCCTGGCGCTGGCGCAAGCCACGCCCGAAGTCGAGGCCAAGGTGCGCCATTACCTGTCGGCGCTGGCCTTCGCGCTGCCGGCGGCGCTGCTGTTTGCCGCCTATCGCGGCTTCAACAACGCGGTGTCGCGGCCGAAGGCGGTGATGGTCATCCAGCTTGCCGGCCTGGGGCTGAAGCTGCCGCTGTCGGCAGCGCTGGTGTTCGGCGTGCCCGGCCTGGGCATCCCCGAGCTGGGCGTGCGCGGCTGCGCCATCGCCACCGTCGTCGCCATGTGGTCGCAGGTGTTGGCGGGGCTGTGGGTGCTGAAGCGCGACGCCTTCTACGCGCCCTTTGCGCTGCGCGGCCCCGGGCTGCGGCCGCCCGACCGCAAGGCCATCGGCGCGCAGTTGCGGCTGGGCGTGC
>DASQFA010000319.1:0-2425 GCA_035633375.1 Rubrivivax sp. | reverse complement strand
GGGATGGTCGAGTGCGGTCGGTCGTTCAAGGAAGGCCTTCGGCCCCGATGATGTTCGCACCAGTTCCTCCAGGAACTGACGCACCGACGTCGCGCCGTGGTCCGACTCAGTACCGCAGACGCCGACGTAGCGTCGCCCCAGGTCGTCCTGCTCCAGCCAGGTCACGTAGACAGCGATCAGCCTGTCGCGCAATGCCTGTCCGATCATGCCGACGCTCCTGTCTCGTGCCAGGCTCGATGGATGGCGGCTGGCTTCCAGCAGCAGTCTAAACCGAACTTTGAACGCCGAATCCGGCGCAGAGCGAGCATTGGCGCGGGTTTCGGGTTTGTACAGTAGTCAATGTGTTGCCATGTAAGTGAGGGTTTCTACACTTGTGTATGGTGCTCGATATGACACCATGTACGCGTGTACATCGAGACCATCCCCAACCGCAACTCACCGCCTGCCATCCTGCTGCGCGAGGGCTACCGAGAGAACGGCAAGGTCGTCAAGCGCACGCTGGCCAACCTGTCGCACTGGGATGCGCAACTTGTCGAGAACTTTCGCATCCTGCTCAAGGGCGGCGTGGCGGTGGAGTCGGCTTCCTCGGTGCTGAGCATCGAGCGCGCACTGCCGCACGGGCATGTCGCCGCGGTGCTGGGTGCGGCACGCGGCTCGGGGTCGTCGCAATGGTTCGGCTCGGCCCCGCAGGAGCTGCAGCCGCTGCTGCAGGCCATGCTGGTGGCGCGCGTGCTCGAGCCGGCCTCCAAGCTGGCCACGCACCGCTCGCTGCACGACGACACGGCCACCTCGTCACTGGGGCGCACCCTCGGCGTGGGCCAGTGCACGGTGGACGATCTGTACCGTGCGCTGGACTGGCTGCACGAGGCGCAGCCGGCCATCGAGCGGCGCCTGGCGCGCCAGCATCTGGCGGGCTCCACGCTGGTGCTGTACGACCTGACCTCGACCTGGCTGACCGGGCGCTGCTGCGAGCTGGCCGCGCGCGGTCATTCCCGCGACGGCAAGCGTGACGATCCTCAGATCGTCTTCGGGTTGATCTGCACGGCCGAGGGCTGCCCGATCGCGGTGGAGGTGTTCAAGGGCAACACCGCCGACCCCGCCACCGTGGCCGCGCAGGTGGCCAAGCTGAAGGAACGCTTCGGCATCTCCGCAATAGCCTGGGTGGGTGACCGCGGCATGCTGACCTCGGCGCGCATCGAGCAGGTGCTCAAACCCCAGGGCATGGACTGGGTCAGCTCGTTGCGCGCGCCGCAGATCGCGCAGCTGGCGGCCGAGCAAGGGCCCTTCCAGCCTTCGCTGTTCGACGAGCGCAACCTCATGGAGATCACCAGCGAGCACTTCCCCGGCGAGCGGCTGGTGGTGTGCCGCAACCCGGCGCTGGCCGAGGAGCGTGCGCGCAAGCGGCTGGAGTTGCTGGCCGCCACCGAGACCGATCTGGCCAAGATCGCCGCGGCCACGCAGCGTGCACGCAAGCCGCTGCGCGGGCAGCAGGCCATTGCACTGCGCGTGGGGCGCGTGATCGAACGCTTCCACATGGCCAAGCACATCGCGCTGACCATCACCGACACCAGCCTGGCCTGGGTCCGCAAGGAAGAAGCCATCGCCGCTGAAGCCGCGCTGGACGGGCTGTACGTGATCCGCACCAGCCTGCCCAAGGACAAGCTCGATGCGAGTGCGACGGTGGCCGCCTACAAGAGCCTGGCCCATGTGGAGCGGGCCTTCCGCTCGATGAAGACAGTGGATCTGAACGTGCGCCCGGTCTTCCACTACAGCGAGTCTCGCGTGCGCGCACACGTCTTCCTGTGCATGCTGGCCTACTACGTGGAGTGGCACATGCGAGCGCGCCTCAAGCCCATGCTGTTCGACGACGAATACCTCAACGAGGCCAGCGCGACTCGAGCCTCGCCGGTAGCCAAGGCGGTGCGCTCCGATCACGCCAAGGCCAAGGACGCGACCAAGCAGGCCGAGGACGGGTTGCCCTTGCACAGCTTCAGGACGCTGCTCAAGGATCTGGCCACGTTGACCTACAACATCGCGCGCACCGGCGCCAATCCGCTCGCCGAGATCGTCATCACTTCGCGACCCACGCCGATCCAGACCAAGGCCTTCGAACTGCTCGGCCTGAGCCCCAACTGTTCCCAGTAACCCCCGCCCCCAAAACCCGCAATCTCTGCGGGATCAAGTACTTACGTCTCTGGGGGTGTCAAAGTTCGGCCTAGCCCAGCCGCTTCAGCACCACACCGCTCTTGCCACCGCGAGCGTTCTCAGGGTAGCCTTCCGTCACTGCTTCAAGCAAAGCAGTGGCTGGCCACTAACGCGATACGGGCCAGTTGCTGGACGGTAGTCACCGCCAGTGGCCGCTGAATCCCCGCTCAGGGGTGCACGGGACCCATACCCAACTTATGGAGTTCCTGTGCGATCAACT
>DASQFA010000318.1:0-1745 GCA_035633375.1 Rubrivivax sp. | reverse complement strand
GTGCGCGTCGGTCAGGTAGGTGACGGTGAGCTCGCCGCGCTCGGCATAACCCGGGTCGCTGTGCTGCGCCAGCCGCTCGGCCCAGTCCCACACCAGGTTGCCGAGTTCGGGCACATGGCCGAACTTGTCGTCCAGCCGGATTTCGGCCACGCGGTGGATGTGGCGCAGGCTTTCGGCATGTTCGTAGTCGGGGTGGTTGTCCAGCCGGCGCTCGAAGGTGGCGATGATCTCGGCCTTGCTCAGCCCCGTGCCGCGCGGCCCGCGTACCGCCAGAATGAAGGGGAAGCCGAACTTCGCGTTGTAGTCGGCGTTGAGCCGCTGGATCTTCTCGAGCTCCTCGGCCGTGCAGTCGGTGAGGCCGGCCTTGCCCTGCTCGTTGGCGGATTCGGCGGTGAGGGTCTTGCTGACCATCGCCTTGCCGGCCAGCTCGGGGTGGGCGCGCATCAGCTTCAGCTGCGCGTCGAGCGAGGCCTCGCGCAGCACCTGCACTAGCGCCAGCTTCAATGCGCTGAGGCTGGCAAACGGGCGCTTGGCCCAGGCGGCTTCGGCCACCCACGGCGAATGTTCGTAGGTGCCGTCCAGCAGGGCCGTGAAGTCGGCCTGCGACGCGGCATTAAGCTGCTGCAAAGTGAGGGTCATTTCATTTCCAGACAAAGGCGGTGTTCGCATCGAAAGGATGCGTGGCCTTCCAGTGGCGGGCGATGTCGATGCGCCGGCAGACCCACACTCGCTGGTGCGCCTGCACATGGTCCAGGAAGCGGCGCAGCGAGCCGATGCGCCCGGGCCGGCCGAGCAGACGGCAGTGCATGCCGATGGACATCATCTTTGGTGCGCTGTCGCCTTCGGCATAGAGCGCATCGAAACTGTCGCGCAGGTAGTTGAAGAAGTGCTCGCCGGTGTTGAAGCCCTGCGCCTGCACGAAGCGCATGTCGTTGGTGTCCAGCGAATAGGGCACCACCAGGTGCGGTGCCAGGCTGCCGTCGCTGCGTGCCACCTGCAGCCAGAAGGGCAGGTCGTCGCCGTAGTAGTCACTGTCGTATTCGTAGCCGCCTTGGTCCACCACCAGGCGGCGTGTGTTCGGGCTGTCGCGGCCGGTGTACCAGCCGGCCGGCCAGCTGCCGCCGGTCAGCTCTTTCAGCAGGTGGGTGGCCACGCCGACGTGGCGGCGTTCCGTGCTTTCGGGCAGGTTCTGGTAATGGATCCAGCGCAGCCCATGGTTGGCGATCTCGTGGTCGGCGTCCATGAAAGCCTTCAGCAGCTCGGGGTAGCGTTCCAGCGCCGAGACCACGCCGAACACGGTGAGCGGCAACTGGCGTTCTTCGAACTCGCGCAGGATGCGCCACACCCCGACACGCGAGCCGTACTCGTACATCGATTCCATTGTCATGTGGCGGTTCTCGTAGGCCTGCGCGGTGACCAGCTCGGACAGGAAAGTCTCGGACGTCGGGTCGCCGTGCAGCACGTTGTTCTCGCCGCCTTCTTCGTAGTTGAGCACGAACTGCAGCGCGATCTTGGCTTCGCCCGGCCAGCGGGCGTGCGGCACCTGGCGGCCGTAACCGCGCAGATCGCGCGCATAGGGCAGGGCGGGGGCGGGGGCCGTGGCGGACATGGCAAGGCTTCCTGTTGCAGAGGGGGTGTGGCGTCAGGCTCTCAGCCGGCCTGCAGCACGCTGGCCAGGTCGCTGACGCGTGGGTTCAGGCGCAGGTTGCGCTCGACGTTGCCGAGGTGCGATTCGAGCAACCGCA
>DASQFA010000317.1:0-1907 GCA_035633375.1 Rubrivivax sp. | reverse complement strand
CTGGCGCGCGAGGCCAGGGCAGCGCCGAGCACGTGGGAAGGCGTGAACACTTTGGTGGCGCCGATTCGAACCATCGGCGCCCGGTAGAGCGGGTCGTCGCCCAGCGCGTAGAGCGGCCCGGTGAAGCCGAACTCGCGAATGATGAGGGTGCAGGTTGCATTGGCGTGGTCGCCACCATTGGTGACCACCGCGCGCGCCTCTTTGACGCGTGCCAGCACCGACGGGTCGTCGGAAAGCTTGCCGAAGACCACGCCGTAACCTCGATCGCGCAGAGTGCGCGCCAGGGCCATGTCTTCTTCGAAAATGACGAACGGGCTGTGCGTGCGCTTGAATTCTTCCAGCACCGACTCGATGGCCTGCGAGTAGCGGTAGAACAGCACCTTGCCGGCCATCGGCGGCAGCACCTGCTGCAAACGAACCTCGAACCTTTCTTCGATGTAGGGCAAGACCAGCACCGGGAAGACCAGAAAGACCAGCAGCTGGCCGAGAAACGGGGTGATGATCACGAACAGCGCCATGCCCGGATGGGCCCAGCGGTTGTCGGCGCCGTAGCCGGTGTTGGTGATCGTCTCGGAGGCCCACTGGATGCCTTGCAGAAGAGTGCGCGGCGCGCCTTCCAGATGCTCCATGCCGAGCATGTAGATCGCACCGAGAATCAGCACCGCGGCCGGCAGCAGGGCGATCAGCGCCAGCAGTCGTTTGGTCGAACGCTTCAGTCTCGAGATCATGTCGGGGGGCTGTGGAACAAGCCGGGATGGCCAATTCACATCATCGAGCCCAACGAGTATTGAGGCTTCCGTCCTGTGGGTCAACCCTGCGACGGCCGGCGTCAACACCGGATTCCAGAATTCGGGAATGAGTGGCGCGTCGCTCCGGCGCTTTTCCGACGCGATCGTTGCAATCGGTCCGGAATTGTCGCCTTCGTGTAATCAAGCTGCGGCCGCCATGAGCGGCAGGCGAGAAACCTTGGGTTTATGCGGGCGTGACACTGAGCCGCAACCCGACCGCGTGAAGCACCTTATGCACCGTGGCGATGGTCGGGTTCCCGTTCTCCGACAGAGCCTTGAACAAAGTCTTCTCACCGAGATCGGCCCGGCGTGCCACTTCGGCCATGCCATGCGCCTTGGCAACTTGGCGCAGTGCGAGTAGCAGCGCAGCAGGGTCATCCATTTCGAGCACGGCTTCCAGGTACGCAGCAGCCTCGACCGGGTCGAGCAGCGCGGCGCCCAGTGCCTCGTCATAGCTCTTGTCGCGTGCGTTCATGGTTCACCTCGTTGTCGCCAATCCTTCAGGTAGGCCACCGCCTGCTTGATTGCAGAAGCCTGCCCAGACTTGTCGCTGCCACACAGCAAGAGCACAACGATCGGCCCCTGCCGGCTCAAATACACCCTGTACCCAGGCCCGTGGTCGATTCGCAGTTCCTGCACGCCATCCTGCAAGGGCTTGAAGTCACCAAAGTTGCCGGCCTGCACCCGTGCCAGCCTCGCTCTGATTCGGCCCCTGGCCTGCACGTCGCGCAGTGCCGCAAGCCATTCGTCAAACGGCGCCCGTTCATCGGCCGTCAGGTAGGTTCGCAACTCGATCACGATGGTACTCTACAAGATACCATCAGGGGCGCGCAGCATTCATCGAAATCACGCTGCCGCTGCTGGTTTCGGGGTTCGTGCAGACAGCGGCCCAGTCCTGGATGGATTCGAAACAGGATGGATTCGAGGTGGCCACGCAGCCGCTACGCGGTGTCGTGAGCCGACGTGAAACGCCGTTCTGGCGGAAGCGGTGAGATTCGAACTCACGGACCCTTGCGGGTCGCCGGTTTTCAAGACCGGTGCAATCGACCACTCTGCCACGCTTCCAGCAAGCGCCGGATTCTAGGCGGCCTGCCACGCACGCACCCGTCCGATCACCCC
>DASQFA010000316.1:0-3708 GCA_035633375.1 Rubrivivax sp. | reverse complement strand
GGCGACGAGGAACGCAGTCCCGGGGTCGGCGCGCGACAGCGCGCTTCGTCTTCATGCTTGCCGCATCTGTTTGAGCGCAGCGCGCAAGCGCGTAGCGAGTTATGCGGCACGACCCCGGGGCGAGTACCGCAGTGCAGTCGGACCGAAGGGCCGACCGCCGCAGCATGAGCCCCTGGCGGGTGCCGCCCGACGCGACGCGCCGATCTTCGAGCGAGATAGCGGACTCTCGTGGACAGCCGCTTTGCGCCGTTTGCCGCCATTGGATCGAACGCTGCAACTTGACTCGCTGAAGGCGAAGCATTCGCCAGCCTGAACCCGGCCTGCACTTGTTTGCCGGCCCGCGCAGACCTCAGGCCCGCAGGGCCAACTGGGGCATCGGGGCGCGCGGCGCGGATCGTGCCAGTGGCTGCAGCAACCGCAGCATCAGTGCACGCAGTACGTCCCATGGGTCGGCAGGCCAGTCTGCATGCCTTAAGCCCTTGACCAGCCCGTCGCAGATGCTCGCCGCGCGCACCAGTTCGTCCAGCAGCCCAGCAGTCAACAGCGGCAGCGCGCGTTCGAAGAGCTTCTCGCGTGCGCCCCAGACGCGCGCTTCGCGCAGCGCCAGCGGCAGGGGTTGGCCCTCGCCCAGCGCGTCCTTGATGCGCTTGAGCGCACGGATGTCCTCCGCCAGCGTCCAGTGCACAAACACCGCCGCCTCGCCTTCGGCACGCAGGCCGTCGAGTATGCGCAGCGCGCGTTTCAATCGTCCGCCGAGCACGGCTTCACCGAGCTTGAAGACGTCGTAGCGGGCCACGTTCAGCACCGCTGATTCGACCTGCTCGAAGCTCAGTTCGCCGCTCGGGTAGAGCAGAGCGAGCTTCTGCATCTCCTGGTGCGCGGCCAGCAGATTGCCCTCGACACGGTCGGCAAAAAAAGCCAGCGTCTGCTGCCCTGCCTCGCCAGCCATCACGCGCTGCTGCTGGCGCGACAGGCGCTGCGCAATCCACGCCGGCAGCGCGGCACGCTCCACCGGCTCGACGCGCACCGCCAAGCCGGCACCTTCGAGCGCCGTGAACCATGCGCTCTTCATCTGCTGGCCGTCGAGCCGCGGGCATTGCACCAGCGTCAGCACGTCGTCGGAGGGTTGCTGCACAAGGCGCTGCAAGGCCTCGGAGCCGTCCTTGCCGGGCTTGCCCGATGGAATGCGGATCTCGATCAGCTGGCGCTGCGCGAACAGGCTCATCGCCTGCGCGGCACCGAGCACGCTGCTCCAGTCGAAGTGCCCCGCGCTGACGTTGAACACCTTGCGTTCGTCGAAGCCGGCGGCGCGCGCGCTGGCGCGGATCAGGTCGCAGGCCTCCTGCGCCAGCAACGGCTCGTCGCCATGGACAAGGTACACCGGCTTCAGTCCGCGCTGCAGATGCATGGCAAGCTGGTCGGCGCGCGGTTGCATCACAGTCTCAACGTGGAAAGCCGCAGCATGACCTGCCGCACGGTGTCGGACTGCATCTCGCGGAACAGATCCTGTTCCTCCTGCTGCTTGCCCAGCGTCTTCGATTCGATAAAGGTCAGTTCGCGGATCTGCAGGATCTCGGCGTCGGGAATCAGCTCGCGCTGCGACGGCGTTTGCGCGCGGTACTTCAAGCGCATGCGCAACTGGATGTCGCGCACCTCTCCGGATGCGGTGAAGACCACGACACGGCGCGTGCGCTCGTCGCTCAGGGCCTGCAGCACGACCTGCGCCTGCGCCGGTGAGTCCATGACTGTGATGCTTCGCTCCAGCGCCGTGCGCAACTCGGTGGCCAGTGGCGAACGCGGCGCAAAGCCGATCAGCGCGATGCTCTCGAACTGCAGGGCCGCCTCGCGCTTGAGCTCGAAACCGCAGCCGGCCAGGCCCAGCAGCGGCGTCGCCAGCAGCAGCCGGCGGCGCGTGGTTGCGGGTTCAGACAACGACATTCACCAGCCGACCGGGTACGACGATGATCTTCTTGGGCGTCCGACCTTCGGCAAACCTGGCGAAATCCGGGCTGGCCAGCGCCGCGGCCTCGATCGCGCCGCGCTCGGCCTGCGCGCTGACGCGCAGCGCGCCGCGCATCTTGCCGTTGACCTGCAGCACCAGTTCGATCTGTTCCTGCACCAGCGCCGCTTCGTCGACCTGCGGCCAGGGGGCATCGAGCAGGTCGCCGTGTTCGGCGGCAAAGCCGAGCTCGCGCCACAGCAGCCAGCTGATGTGCGGGCAGGCCGGGTAGAGCACGCGCAGCAGGATGGCCAGGCCTTCCTTCAGCACGGCCCAGTTGGACGCCGCGTCGCTCCAACCTATGGCCATGCGTTCAGCGTCGGTGAGCGTGCCGAGCGTGTGCGCATCACCAGTGGAAGCAAACTTCTCGATCGCATTCAGCAGCTTCATCGCACCGGAAACAACGGTGTTGTATTGCATGCGTTCGTAGTCAAAGCTCACTTGCTTCAGCACGGCGTGCAACTCGAAGCGCAGAGCCCTGGCCTCATTGGCCAGGCCGGCCGATACAGCGCCTGCCGCCTGCAGCGCCACAGCATGGCGCGCAGCGAACTGCCACACGCGCTTGAGGAAGCGGTTCGCGCCTTCCACGCCGGCATCGTTCCACTCCATCGTCTGCTCGGGCGGCGCGGCGAACATGACGAACAAGCGCGCCGTGTCGGCGCCGTAGCGCTCGATCACCTGCTGCGGATCGATGCCGTTGTTCTTCGACTTGGACATCGTGGTCCAGCCTTCGCACTGCACCGGCAGGCCATCGCGCCGCGCCGTGGCCGAGACCACCTTCTGGTATTCGTCGCGCACGATGTCCAGGTCGTGCTCCCAGAAGTACTGGCGCCCGGACTCCTCGGTGGTGCGAACGAAGGCTTCTTTCAGCACCATGCCCTGCGTCAGCAGCCGGGTGAAGGGTTCGTCGATCGTCACCAGCTTCAGGTCGCGCATCACCTTGGTCCAGAAGCGCGCGTACAGCAGGTGCAGGATGGCGTGCTCGATGCCGCCGATGTACTGGTCCATCGGCATCCAGTAGTCGACACGCCAATCGGTCATCGCGTCCACGGCCGGGGCGCCCGTGCGGCCGGCCGGCTGCGCGTTGCAATAGCGCATGAAGTACCACGAGCTGTCGACGAAGGTGTCCATGGTGTCGGTCTCGCGCCGCGACGGCGCACCGCACACCGGACAGGGCACGTTCAGAAAGGCCTCGCACTTGTTCAGCGGGTTGCCGCTGCCGTCGGGAATTAGGTCCTCGGGCAGCACCACCGGCAAATCCTTCTCGGGCACCGGCGCCGCGCCGTGCTCGGCGCAATGGATGATGGGGATCGGCGTGCCCCAGTAGCGCTGGCGGCTGACGCCCCAGTCGCGCAGCCTCCAGGTGGTCTTCTTCTCGCCCAGGCTGACCCCGCGGTGCGTCTTGGCGGCCAGGTCGGCCGCCACCGCATCCACCGCCGCTTTGAAGCCCAGGCCGTCATAACGGCCGGAGTGGATGCAGCGACCGGCCTGCTTGTCGGCATACCAGTCGGCCCAGGTGGTGGAGCTGAACTCGCGGCCCTCGACGTCGATCACCTGGCGGACCTCGATGCCGTACTTGTTGGCGAACTCGAAATCGCGCTCGTCGTGCGCCGGCACGCCCATCACCGCGCCGTCGCCGTAGCTCATCAGCACGTAGTTGCCCACCCACAGCGGCAGCGGCGCACCGCTCAGCGGATGCGTCACCGTCA
>DASQFA010000315.1:0-13234 GCA_035633375.1 Rubrivivax sp. | reverse complement strand
CCGGAGACTTCGAAGATGCCATCCTCGTCGGTCTCCTTGACCTTCAGGGCCACGTTGCTCTGCAGTTCGCGATCGAGCCGGTCGCGGATCTGCCGGCTGGTGACGTACTTGCCCTCGCGTCCGGCCAGAGGTGAGTTGTTGACGCAGAAGTTCATCGTCAAGGTCGGCTCGTCCACCATCAGCATCGGCAGCGGCAACGGGTTGTCCAGGTCGGTCAGGGTGACGCCGATGCCGATGCCCTCGATGCCGTTGATGAGCACGATGTCGCCCGGGCCGGCCTCGGTGGCCTGCTTGCGCTCCAGGCCCTCGAACTTGAGCACCTGGTTGACGCGCGCCTTGATCGGCGTGCTGTCCGGGCCGCTGTACAGCGCCACGTCCTGCATCGGCTTGAGCGTGCCCTGGTTGACGCGGCCGATGCCGATGCGCCCGACATAGGTGGAATAGTCGAGCGAGCAGATCTGCAGCTGCAGCGGGTCATCGGGGCTGCCCTCGTGCGCCGGCACATGCTCGAGCATGGCGTCGAACAGCGGCGTCAGGTCGGTGCCCACCTCGCCCTGCGTGAGCGTGGCCCAGCCGTTCAGGCCCGAGGCGAAGATCACCGGAAAGTCGAGCTGCGCCTCGGTGGCATGCAGCTTGTCGAACAGGTCGAAGGTGGCGTTGATGACGTAGTCGGGCCGCGCGCCGGGCCGGTCCACCTTGTTGACCACGACGATCGGCTTCAGGCCGAGGGCCAGCGCCTTTTTGGTGACGAAGCGCGTCTGTGGCATCGGGCCTTCCACCGCATCCACCAGCAGCAGCACGCTGTCGACCATCGACAGCACGCGTTCCACCTCGCCGCCGAAGTCGGCGTGGCCGGGCGTGTCAACGATGTTGATGTGCGTGCCCTTCCATTCGACCGCACAGTTCTTGGCGAGGATGGTGATGCCGCGCTCCTTTTCCAGGTCGTTGCTGTCCATCACGCGCTCGGCCACTTTCTCGTTTTCACGGAAGGTGCCGCTCTGGCGCAGCAACTGATCGACCAGCGTGGTCTTGCCGTGGTCGACGTGGGCGATGATGGCGATGTTGCGGATCTGGCGGGTCATGTCTGGCTTTCTAAGGATTCAGCTGTCCCGCCACTTCGGCGGGCGAGAGCAGGCGGTCGGCGATGAGCTCGCCGCACACGATGTGGGCACTGCCCAGGAAGACGCCGGTGCCGCTGCCGCCGTGCAACGCCGTCTGCGGCACCGGCCCGTAGACGCGCACCGCCGGCGCATCGGCCAGGCTGACGCGGCGGCGCAGCCCGGTGAGAAAGCGCCCGGACTCGTCGTCGGGCAGGTGCACCTGCGGCCAATCGGCGAGCAGCGCATCGGCCGGGCGCAGCAGCGCATCGCGCTCGGCTTCGCTCAGGGCGGAGAGTTGCTCCAGCGTGACGGCCTGGTCCAGCGAGAGTGCACCGCTGGCGCTGCGCCGCAGCGCGCTCAGGTGCGCGCCGCAGCCCAGGGCCTCGCCGAGGTCTTCAGCCAGGGTGCGGATGTAGGTGCCCTTGCTGCAGCGCACGTCGATGACCAGCGTGTCGGCGGCAAACTCGATGAGGTCGATGGCATGAATGGTGACGCGGCGCTGCGCCCGTTCGACCTCGATGCCGGCACGCGCATAGTCGTACAGCGCCCTGCCCTCGTGCTTCAGCGCCGAATGCATCGGCGGCAACTGCTCGATGGCGCCAGTAAAGCGCGCGATGGCGGCGTCGATGGCCGCACGATCGACCTGCACCGCACGCATCTGCAGCACTTCGCCTTCGGCATCGCCGGTGCTCGTGCGCTGGCCCAGGCGCAGCGTGGCGCGATAGGCCTTGTCGGCATCCAGGCTGACCTGTGCAAACTTGGTCGCCGCGCCAAAGCACAGCGGCAGTAAGCCGGTGGCCAGCGGGTCGAGCGTGCCGGTGTGGCCGGCCTTCTCGGCGCAGTACAGGCGCTTGACCTTTTGCAGTGCATCGTTGCTCGTCAGGCCCAGCGGCTTGTCGAGCAGCACCACGCCGTGCACGGCGCGGCGCGGAATGCGAACGCGCGGCGACGGGCTCACTCCTCGTCCTTGGCGCGGCTGGCGTTGGCCTTGGCAATCAGCGCGCTCAGGTCGGCGGCGCGCTCGGTGGTCCGGTCGAAGTGGAAGTGCAGCGACGGCACGGTGTGGATCTGCAGCTTCTTGAACAGGCTGTTGCGCAGGAAGCCGGCGGCTTCGTTCAGAGCCAGCTCGCACTCGGCCACGTCACCCGTGAGCAGCGAGAAGAAGATCTTGGCGTGCACATAGTCGGGCGTGACCTCGACCGCGTTGATGGTGATCATGCCGATGCGCGGGTCCTTCAGCTCGCGCACGAGCGTGGCCACGTCGCGCTGGATCTGGTCGGCCACGCGAAAGGACCGGTTCGGGATGGAGCGTTTGTGACGCATGGTTCAGTCGGCTTTGCCTTGGGCATGAAAAAAACAAACCCCGCCCTCTTATCGAAAGGCGGGGTCTGGGGGAGAAGACCCCCGCTGCTACAGGGTACGGGCGACTTCCTTGATCTCGAAGAACTCCAGCTGGTCGCCCTCGGCGATGTCGTTGTAGTTCTTGATCTTCACGCCGCACTCGAAGCCTTCCTTGACCTCGCGCACGTCTTCCTTCATGCGCTTGACGCTGTCGACTTCACCGGTGAAGACGACCACGTTGTCACGCAGCACGCGCACGCGCGCCGCGCGCCGCGCCACGCCGGCGGTGACCATGCAGCCGGCGATGGTGCCGATCTTGGTGGCCACGAAAACCGTGCGGATCTCGGCCGTGCCGACGACTTCCTCGCGCTGCTCGGGCGCCAGCATGCCGGTCATCGCCGACTTGATCTCGTCCACCGCGTCGTAGATGATGGTGTAGTAGCGCAGGTCCACGCCGTTGCCTTCGGCCAGCTTGCGCGCACCGGCGTCGGCACGGGTGTTGAAGCCGATGATCACCGCCTTGGAGGCGATGGCCAGGTTGACGTCGCTCTCGCTGATGCCGCCCACGGCCGAGTGCACGATCTGGATCTTGACCTCGTCGGTGCTGAGCTTGAGCAGCGACTGCGCCAGCGCTTCCTGCGAGCCCTGCACGTCGGCCTTGATGATCAGCGGCAGCATCTGCGCCTCGCCCTGGCCCATGTTCTCGAACATGTTCTCCAGCTTGGCGGCCTGCTTCTTGGCGAGCTTGACGTCGCGGTACTTGCCCTGGCGGAAGGTGGCGATCTCGCGCGCGCGGCGCTCGTCGCCCAGCACCATGAAGTCATCGCCGGCCTGCGGCACCTCGGTCAGGCCCTGGATCTCGACCGGGATCGAAGGCCCGGCCTCGTCGGCGGACTTGCCGTTCTCGTCGAGCATGGCGCGCACGCGGCCATAGCTCGAGCCGGCGAGCACGATATCGCCCTTCTTGAGCGTGCCGCTTTGCACCAGCACCGTGGCTACCGGGCCGCGGCCCTTGTCCAGGCGTGCTTCGATGACCAGGCCCTTGGCCATGGCTTCGGTCGGCGCCTTCAGCTCCAGCACCTCGGCTTGCAGCAGCACCTGCTCGAGCAACTCGTCGATGCCCTGGCCGGTGCGCGCCGACACGGCCACGAAGGGCGACTCGCCGCCGAAGTCCTCGGGCACGACCTGCTCGGTGACTAGCTCGCCCTTGACGCGCTCGACGTTGGCTTCGGGTTTGTCGATCTTGTTCATCGCCACGATGATCGGCACGTGGGCCGACTTGGCGTGAGAAATGGCTTCCTTGGTCTGCGGCATGACGCCGTCGTCGGCGGCCACCACCAGGATCACCAGGTCGGTGGCCTTGGCGCCACGCGCACGCATTGCCGTGAAGGCGGCATGGCCAGGAGTGTCGAGGAAGGTGATCATGCCGCGCGGCGTTTTCACGTGGTAGGCACCGATGTGCTGGGTGATGCCGCCGGCCTCGCCAGAGGCCACACGCGTGCGGCGGATGTAGTCGAGCAGCGAGGTCTTGCCGTGGTCGACGTGGCCCATGACGGTAACCACCGGCGCGCGCGGCAGGTCTTCGCCCGTCGTCGCGGCTTCTTCTTCCTCGCGGAAGGCCTCCGGATCGTCGAGCTTGGCGGCCAGCGCCTTGTGGCCCATTTCCTCGACCAGGATCATGGCCGTTTCCTGGTCGAGTTGCTGGTTGATGGTGACCATCTGGCCGAGCTTCATCAACTGCTTGATCAGCTCGGAGGCCTTGACCGACATCTTGTGCGCCAGATCGGCCACGCTGATGGTCTCGGGCACATGCACTTCCTGCACCGTGGTTTCGGCGGGTGCGGCATAGCTGCTGTTCGAGCCTTCACGATGGTCACCGCGACGCGAACCGCGCGGCGCGCGCCAGCCCGGGCGGCCCGAGGCGCCGCCGTCCGTGCGCGGCTTGAGCGCGCGCTTCTTGGCGGCATCGTCGGCCCAGCTGGACGACAGCTTTTCCGACTTGAGGGCCTTCTTGTCGCCAGGCTTGGCGGCCGTGGTGGGTGCGCCGGGTGCCGCCTTGGGTTTGTGGATCGTGCCGGTGATGCCTTCCTTGCTGGCCTCGCCCGGCTTGGCCGCCTCGGGCGCCTTGGCCACGAGCACCTTCTTCGGCGCGTTCATCATCGCGCGGATGGCCGCGGCCTCGGTCTCGGCGACCTTGCGCCGACGGTCCAGGTCGACCTGGCGTTGTTTGTCCTCGGCTTCGATGGTCGACGCCTTGATGACGCGCAGCACCGGCTTCGGTGCCTCGACCACGGGCTCGCTTGCCGCCAGGGCCGGCGCAGGCGCCTTGTCATCCTTCTTCGACACCCCGGGTGCGGCGGCTGCGGCAGCAGCCGCTGCCTGCTCTGCCGCGGCCTGTTCGCGTGCGCGCTTGTCGGCCGCCTCGCGTTCGGCGCGCTCTTGCTCTTCGCGCAGGCGCCGGCGTTCAGCCAGTTCGGCTTCCTGGATGCGGATCTGCTCGGCCTGCGCATGCGCCTCGGCTTCACGTCGCTCCAGATCAACCTGTTCAGCCAGGGCTTCGGCGGCAGCGGCGGCTTCATCGCCACCCGCAGCGATGTCGTCGCGCTTGACGAAGACGCGCTTCTTGCGCACCTCGACCTGGATGGTGCGCGCCTTGCCGCTGGCGTCGGCCTGCTTGATCTCGCTGGTGGACTTGCGCGTCAGCGTGATCTTCTTGCGCTCGGTGCCGCTGGTGCCATGCGAACTGCGCAGGAACTCCAGCAGGCGCTCCTTGTCGGTTTCGGTCAGCGTTTCGTCGGCGGACTTCTTCGCGACGCCAGCAGACAGCAACTGCTCGAGCAGTGCGGCCGCGGGGCGATTCAGCTCCGTGGCGAACTGGGCGACGGTAGTCACGGCCATTGTCGAATTTCCTTCAGTGCTGCGATGGGGCGGTCGGAGGTGTGCAGGCCGGTCGATCAGGCGGTGAACCAGTGTTCACGGGCCTTCATGATCAGGGCCTTGGCCTGCTCTTCCTCCATGCCCACCAGTTCGGTGAGTTCATCCACGGCCAGGTCGGCCAGGTCGTCGCGCGTGTGAATACCGCCGTCGGACAGCTTGCCGATCAGGTCAGGCGTCAGCCCTTCCAGGTCGCGCAGGTTCTGCGACACGTCGCTGACGCTTTCCTCGCGGGCGATTTCCATCGTCAGCAAGGCGTCCTTGGCGCGGGTGCGCAGTTCGTTCACCGTGTCCTCGTCGAAGGACTCGATCTCGAGCATTTCCTGCAGCGGCACATAGGCCACTTCTTCCAGGCTGGTGAAGCCTTCGGCAATCAGGATGTCCGCAACCTCGACGTCGACGTCGAGCTTTTCGACGAAGAGCATGCGCACCGAGTCCGATTCCTCGCTCTGCTTGGCCTGCGATTCCTCGGCAGTCATGATGTTGATGCGCCAGCCGGTCAGCTCGGACGCCAGGCGCACGTTCTGCCCGCCGCGCCCGATGGCGATGGCCAGGTTCTCTTCGTCCACCACCACGTCCATGGCGTGCCTTTCTTCATCGACGACGATCGACTGCACGTTGGCCGGTGCCAGCGCGCCGATGACGAACTGCGCCGGATCTGCCGACCAAAGCACGATGTCCACACGCTCGCCGGCCAGTTCGGTGGTCACGCCGTTGACGCGTGAGCCGCGCACGCCCACGCAGGTGCCGATCGGATCGACGCGCCGGTCGTGCGACACGACGGCGATCTTGGCGCGCGAGCCGGCATCACGGGCACAGCTCTTGATCTCGAGCAGGCCCTGCTCGATCTCGGGCACTTCCTGGCGGAAGAGCTCCATCATGAAACCCGGCGCGCTGCGCGACAACATGATCTGCGCGCCGCGCTGCGTGGGGTCGATGCCGGCGATGAAGGCGCGCACGCGATCACCGGAACGTAGGTTTTCCTTCGGGATCATCTCGCTGCGCTTGAGCCGGCCTTCGACGCGGCCCGACTCGACGATGATGTCGCCCTTGTCCAGGCGCTTGACGGTACCGACGAAGATCTTTTCGCCGCGCGAGAGAAAGTCGTTCAACAGCTGTTCGCGCTCGGCATCGCGGATCTTCTGCAGGATCACCTGCTTGGCCGCCTGCGCGCCGATGCGCCCGATGGTCAGCGACTCGATAGGCTGTTCGATGTAGTCGTCGACCTCGATGTCGGGAATCTGCTCCTGCGCTTCGAAGAGCAGGGTTTCGGCATCCGGGATCTGCAGGCCGGCCTCGTTGGGCACCACGTGCCAGCGGCGGAAGGTTTCGTACTCACCGCTTTCACGGTCGACCGAGACGCGGATGTCGACCTCGCCGCCATGCAGCTTCTTCGTCGCCGACGCCAGCGCGGCTTCGACGGCGTCGAAAACGATCTCCAGCTCGACGCTCTTCTCGCGCGAGATGGCGTCCACCAGCATGAGCATTTCGCGATTCATCTTGTCTGAACTCCGTCTACCGCGCGGCCCGCGTCTGCCGCCTGCTGCGCGCCGGGCCGCGCCCGACCCTTGAAGTCGAGCACCGGCACCAGCCGTGCCTCGCGCACTTCTTCGAAACTGAAATCAAGCGCCTGCTCGCTTTCCTTGCCGCTGATGCCATCGGCCAGCGCCAGGCGCCAGCCGTGCGGCCCGGCCATCAACCGGCCGCGATAATTCTTCCTGCCCTTGAACGGCAGTTTCAAGGTCACGTTGACCTCTTGTCCGGAAAACCGTTCGTAGTCGGCCGGCTGCTTCAGCGGACGGTCGAGACCCGGCGACGACACCTCCAGCCGCTCGTAGGCCACGCCTTCGACTTCCAGCACATACTGCAACTGTCGCGTGACGCGTTCGCAGTCCTCGACCGTCACCGATTCGGCGGGTCCCGTGGCGTAGTCGTGCCCAGCGACCCGATCGATGAACACGCGCAGCAAGCCGGCGGCCGAACGCTCCACATCCACCAGCTCGTAGCCCAAGCCGGTGACCGTGCGCTCGATCGTCGAATGCCACTGCGTCGTTGCCAAATCCCTTGCCCGCCCGCGTTGCCGTTGCGTTTCGCAGGCATCGAAACGGCCTTGCGAAATGCGATCAACCATAAAAAATGGGCTGGATAAGATCCGCCCATGCAGCTTGTTAGCGAAAGGCGCATTGTAACCCCAGGTGAAGGGCCGGGCAACACGCTGTGCCTCGGCGCACCACTCGGCGGCATTGCCGTGCCAGAATTCCGCGCCTGCACAAGCGCAACGGCACCGCCGCAGGGGCCATTTCTAGGGGGTCAACATGGCATTTCTCGCAGGCAAGAGACTGCTCATCACAGGGCTGCTGTCGAATCGCTCCATCGCCTATGGCATTGCCCGTGCCTGCCGCCGCGAGGGCGCCGAACTGGCCTTCAGCTACGTGGGCGAGCGCTTTCGCAACCGCATCGTCGACTTCGCGCGCGAGTTCGACAGTGACCGGGTCTTCGATTGCGATGTCGGCGACGACGCGCAGATCGACGCCATGTTCGAACAGCTCGGGCAGGCCTGGCCGCAGTTCGACGGCTTCGTGCATTCGATCGGCTTCGCGCCGCGAGAGGCGATTGCAGGCGACTTTCTCGACGGCCTGTCGCGCGAGGCCTTCCGCATCGCGCACGATATCTCGGCCTACAGCTTTCCGGCCCTGGCCAAGGCGGCGCTGCCGCGGCTGCGGCCCGGCAGTGCGCTGCTGACCCTGACTTACCTGGGGTCCGAACGGGTGGTGCCCAACTACAACACCATGGGCCTGGCAAAGGCCTCGCTCGAAGCCAGTGTGCGCTATCTGGCGAGCAGCCTGGGCCCCCGCGGCGTGCGCGTCAACGGCATTTCGGCCGGGCCGATCCGCACGCTGGCGGCGTCGGGCATCAAGGACTTCGGCAAGCTGCTCGACGTGGTGGCCAGGTCGGCACCGCTGCGCCGCAATGTCACTATCGACGATGTCGGCAACGTGGCGGCCTTCCTGTTGTCCGACCTGGCGGCCGGCGTCACGGCGGAGATCACCTATGTGGACGGTGGCTTCAACCAGGTGGCACTGGCCCCGGTCGAGGCGTCACCGCAGGTCTGAAATGGGCGGCTGCGCGGGGCGGGCGCGCAGCCCACTTCAAGTGTCGAGTGCGCGCGCTGCACCGCGCAAGGCGGGCAGTTCGCCTGGCTGGATGACATGCACCGGGATGCGGCCCAGGTAGGCACTGAAGCGCCCCTTGTCCTCGAAGCGCCGGCGAAACCCGGACCGGTCGATGCGCTCGCCCAGCCGCGGCACGATGCCGCCGCCGATGTACACGCCGCCCAGCGCACCCAGCGTCAGCGCCAGATTGCCGGCCACCGTGCCCAGCAGGCTGAAGAACAACTCGATCACCGCGTCGCAGGCTGGGTCGGACCCGTCCAATGCACGCTGGCTGATCTGCGCCGCCGGCAGTTCCGAAGCGGCGTGTCCATGCACCGCCGACCAGGCGCGGTATAGGTTTTCCAGGCCCTGGCCAGACAGCGCGCGTTCGGCCGAGACATGGCCGAAGCGTTGGCGCAGCCAGGCCAGCACGGCGGCTTCTTCATCGTCGGCCGCGGCCAGCGTGACATGGCCGCCCTCGCCGCTGAGCACGAACTCGCGACCTTCCGCACTGCGCAGCAGGCCCGAAACGCCAAGCCCGGTGCCCGGGCCCAGCAATGCCAGCGGGGCCCCAGCCACGCCAGGCCCACCGCCGACCTGGCGCAACTGATGCGCCGCCAGGGTCGGCAGCGACCGGGCCAGTGCCGCAAAATCATTCAGCAACAGCAATCGCTGCAGCCCGAGCGCAATGCGCAGCGCCTCGATCGAAAAGTGCCAACTGCGGTTGGTCATCTGCACCTGGTCGCCGTCGATCGGGTTGGCGATGCCAATGGCCGCCTGCCGCGGCGTGCTTCGGCCGTGCTGCGCCAGGTAGTGGCGCACCACGGCTTCGAGCGACTCGAAGTCCGCGCAGCGGTAGCGGGCGATGGCATGCGGCTCGGCACCGGCTCCAGCCTGCAGGGCAAAGCGGGCGTTGGTGCCGCCCACGTCGCCCAACAGGCGCAGGTCGTCGCTCTCGTTCATGGCGGCGGGGTCCTGCATGCTCAGACCACCTGGCGCACGCAGTCGACGAAGTAGCGCCGCGTGCCGTCGGCGCCCTCTTCTTCCACCAGCCCGTGCACATCGGTGTCGAAGCCGGGAAAGGCACCGTTGAACTGGCGCGTGAAGCGCAGGAAGTCGACGATCTTCTTGTTGAAGCGCTCGCCCGGGATGAGCAGCGGTATGCCCGGTGGATAGGGCGTGAGCAGCGAGGTGGTGATGCGGCCTTCCAGCGCGTCGATGTCGACACGCTCGGTCTGCCGGTGGGCAATGCGCGCAAACGCGTCGCTGGGCTTCATCGCCGGTTGCAGGTCGGACAGGTACATCTCGGTCACCAGCCTGGCGATGTCGCCCTTGGCGTACATGTCGTGGATGTTCTGGCACAGATCGCGCAGCCCCGTGGCCTCGTAGCGCGGGTGTGCGGCGCAGAACTCGGGCACCACGCGCCACATCGGCGCGTTCCTGTCGTAGTCGTCCTTGAACTGCTGCAACGCGGTGAGCAGCGTGTTCCAGCGGCCCTTGGTGATGCCGATGGTGAACATGATGAAAAACGAGTACAGGCCGGTCTTCTCCACCACGATGCCGTGCTCGGCCAGGTACTTGGTGACGATGGCCGCCGGAATGCCCGTCTTGGCGAACTTGCCCGACACGTCCAGCCCCGGCGTGATGATCGTGCTCTTGATCGGATCGAGCAGGTTGAAGCCAGCGGCCAGATCGCCGAAGCCGTGCCACTTGTCGCCGGCCTTGAGCACCCAGTCCTCGGCCTTGCCGATGCCCTCCGTGGCCAGCTTGTCCGGCCCCCAGACCTTGAACCACCAGTCGCGGCCGTACTCCTTGTCCACCTTGCGCATGGCGCGGCGGAAATCCAGCGCCTCGGCGATGCTTTCTTCCACCAGCGCCGTGCCGCCGGGGGCTTCCATCATTGCCGCGGCCACGTCGCAGCTGGCGATGATGGCGTACTGCGGGCTGGTGCTGGTGTGCATCAGGTAGGCCTCGTTGAAGAGGTGCCGGTCGAGCTTGCGCATCTGTGCGTCCTGCACCAGCACCTGGCTGGCCTGGCTCAGGCCGGCGAGCAGCTTGTGCGTGCTCTGCGTGGCGAAGACCAGCTGGTTCTTCGGCCGCGGGCGCTTCTTGCCCATGGCGTGGAACTGGCCATAGAAGGTGTGGAAGGCGGCATGCGGCAGCCAGGCCTCGTCGAAGTGCAGCGTATCGATGTAGCCGTCGAGTGCGTGCTTGATGACTTCAGTGTTGTAGAGCACGCCGTCGTAGGTGCTTTGCGTCAGCGTCAGGATGCGCGGCATGACGCTGCCGGCGTCCACGCCCGCCAGCAGCGGGTTGGCGGCGATCTTCGCGCGGATGGTGTCGGGGGCGAACTCGGACTGCGGGATCGGGCCGATGATGCCGTAATGGTTGCGCGTGGGCCGCAGGAACACCGGGACCGCACCGGTCATGATGATGGCGTGCAGCACCGACTTGTGGCAGTTGCGGTCGACCACCACCACATCGCCGGAAGCCACGGTGTGGTGCCAGACGATCTTGTTGCTGGTGCTGGTGCCGTTGGTGACGAAGAAGCAGTGGTCGGCATTGAAGATGCGAGCGGCGTTCTTCTCGCTCTGGTAGATCGGCCCGGTGTGGTCGAGCAACTGGCCCAGTTCGTCTACCGAATTGCACACGTCGGCGCGCAGCATGTTCTCGCCGAAGAACTGGTGGAACATCTGGCCCACGGGGCTTTTGAGGAAGGCCACGCCGCCGCTGTGCCCCGGGCAGTGCCAGGAGTAGGAGCCGTCCTGCGCATAGTCCACCAGCGCGCGGAAGAACGGCGGTGCCAGCCCGTCGAGGTAACTCTTGGCCTCGCGGATGATGTGCCGCGCCACGAACTCCGGCGTGTCCTCGAACATGTGGATGAAGCCGTGCAGCTCGCGTAGGATGTCGTTTGGGATGTGCTGGCTGGTGCGCGTCTCGCCGTACACGTAGATCGGGATGTCGGCATTCTTGAAGCGGATCTCCTTGATGAACTTGCGCAGGTTCAGCACCGCCGGGTCGAGCTCGGGGCCGGGCGTGAACTCCTCGTCGTCGATGCTCAGGATGAAGGCGCTGGCCCGGCTTTGCTGCTGCGCGAACTGGCTCAGGTCGCCGTAGCTGGTGTTGCCCAGCACCTCGAAGCCCTCCTTCTCGATCGCCTGGGCCAGCGCGCGGATGCCCAGGCCCGAAGTGTTCTCGGAGCGGTAGTCTTCATCGATGATGACGATGGGGAAGCGGAAACGCTGCATCGGGGTCGGCTCCGTGGACAGGCTGGCATTTGAACAAGACGCGCAGTGTAGGACGCCCGCCGTGGATATTTTTGTGTCGCTACACTGAAGCGGCACGCTTTGTGTACGGGAGGCAACGATGGACTGGACCGCCGCGACATGGTGGTGGGTAGTGGCAGGTGTGCTGGTGGCCGCCGAGTTGTACTCGGGTACGTTCTACATGCTGATGCTGGCGCTGGGCTGTGCGGCCGGCGCGCTGGCCGCGATGGCCGGCATGGGCTACAGCGCGCAGGTCATCACGGCCGCGGTGCTGGGTGCCGGCACCACCGCGGTTTGGCATTTCAAGCGCGCGCGCTCGCCGCGCTCGGCGCCGGTTGACTCAAACCGCGACGTGCAAATGGACATTGGGCAGTCCGTCCAGGTGGCTGCCTGGGACAGCAATGGCTCGGCACGCGTCAGCTACCGCGGCAGCGCATGGGACATCGGCTTTCGCGGCCCCGGCGTGCCCCTGCCTGGCGAGCACGTCATCGTGGCCGTGCAGGGCAACCGGCTGATCGTCGAGCCGGCCGCACACTGAAGCCGCAGCCCTGCCCACCCGATCACCTCAACCGAAAGCCCCCATGGAAGTTGCCATCGTCCTCGCGGTCATTGCCGCCATCTTCATCTTCCAGACCTTCAAGATCGTGCCGCAGCAAAACGCCTGGGTGGTGGAGCGCCTGGGCAAGTACGACCGCACGCTGACGCCGGGGCTGAAGTTCGTGATCCCCTTCGTCGAACGCGTGGCCTACAAACACTCGCTCAAGGAGGTGCCGCTGGACGTGCCCAGCCAGGTGTGCATCACGCGCGACAACACGCAGCTGCAGGTGGACGGCATCATCTATTTCCAGGTGACCGACCCGATGCGTGCCAGCTACGGCTCGAGCAACTATGTCTTTGCCATCACCCAGCTGGCGCAGACGCTGCTGCGCTCGGTGATCGGCAAGATGGAGCTGGACAAGACCTTCGAGGAGCGCGATTCGATCAACGCCTCGGTGGTCAGCGCGCTGGACGAGGCGGCGCAGAACTGGGGCGTGAAGGTGCTGCGCTACGAGATCAAGGACCTGACGCCGCCGGCCGAGATCCTGCGCTCGATGCAGGCGCAGATCACCGCCGAGCGCGAGAAGCGCGCACTGATCGCCGCCTCCGAAGGGCGCAAGCAGGAGCAGATCAACATCGCCACTGGCGAGCGCGAGGCCTACATCGCTCGCTCCGAGGGCCAGCGCCAGGCGGAGATCAACAATGCGCAGGGTGAGGCCTCGGCCATCGTGGCGGTGGCCGAAGCCAACGCCGAGGCCATCCGCAAGGTAGCCGAAGCCATCCGCTCCCCCGGCGGCGAACAAGCGGTGCAACTCAAGGTGGCGGAAAAGGCGGTCGAGGCCTACGCGCAACTGGCGCAGAAGAACAACACCATGATCGTGCCCGGCAACTTGAGCGAGGTCTC
>DASQFA010000314.1:0-1949 GCA_035633375.1 Rubrivivax sp. | reverse complement strand
GCTGATCAAGGATGGCGCCAACCTGCAGCGCAAGACACAGACCGCCGCCGAAGAGAGGATCGGCGAGGTCACTGGCCGCATGAGCGCCATGGCCGGCGACGTCACCGCCAAGGCCGGGCAGCATTGGGACAAGCTCGAATCGATCTTCGAGCAGCGCACCGCCAAGGCCATGAACAAGCTCGGCGTGCCCACCGCCAAGGACGTGGACGCGCTCATCAAGCGCGTCGACGAACTGGCTGCGGCGGTGGCCCGGCTGTCGAAATCGGCGCCGGCCAAGACTGTGCGCAGGACGGCCGTCAAAGCGCCCGCCAAGACTGCGGCGAAGAAGACCAGCAAACGCGCAGCGACGCGCAAGACGGCCGCCTGAGCGTGGCCCGCTCGCACACGCGCAGCAGCGGCGAAGCGTCCCCTGCGCAAGCGCTGGTGCGTGCCGGCAGCCCGCGCAGCGGCTTGCCACGGGCCGGCGGCCGACGGGCGGCATCTTCGAAGCCGTCGCCCGACGCACAGGCTGTGGAGCGGCGCGCCGCCTTGGGGAAGGCGCCTCGCGTCGGCCTGGCACTGGCCGGGGGCGGGCCGCTGGGCGCGATCTACGAGATCGGTGCACTGTGCGCGCTGCAGGAGGCGCTGGACGGCGTGGACTTCAACGATCTGTCGGGCTATGTCGGCGTGTCGGCCGGTGGCTTCATCGCCGCGGGCCTGGCCAACGGCATGACACCGCGGCAGTTGTGCAGCGCCTTCATCGAGAACGACAGCCCCGGGGAAGACCTGATCCGCCCGTCGCTGTTCATCCGCCCGGCCTGGGGCGAATACGCGCGCCGCGCGGCGGCCGTTCCCGGCCTGTTCGTGCAGGCCAGCCTGCGCTTCCTGCTGCGGCGCCGCTCGCTGTTGTCGGCCTTCGAGATCCTCGGCCGCGCCTTGCCCACCGGACTGTTCAGCCCTGCGCCACTGGAAGCGCAGATGCGCCGCGTATTCAGCGCACCGGGGCGCAGCAACGACTTCCGCAAGCTCAGGCGCAAGCTGGTGCTGGTGGCCACCGATCTGGACAGCGGCGCGGCCGCGCCCTTCGGCCAGCCGGGTTGGGAGCATGTGCCCATCTCCGAGGCCGCGGCGGCCAGCGCGGCGCTGCCGGGTCTGTTTCCGCCGGTCGCGATCGGTGGGCGCTGGTATGTGGATGGCGCGTTGAAGAAGACGCTGCATGCCACGGTGCTGCTCGACATGGGGCTGGACCTGCTCTTGTGCCTGAACCCGCTGGTGCCATTCGATGCCACCCACGCGCGGCACCACCGCGTGCTGAGCAGCGGCGATGCGCGCATCCCGCAGCTGGTGGACGGCGGCTTGCCGGTGGTGCTGAGCCAGACCTTCCGCAGCCTGATCCATTCGCGCCTGGAGCTGGGCATGAAGGGCTACCACGGCAGCCACCCGGGCACCGACATCGAACTCTTCGAGCCCGAGCAGCGCGATCCGGAGATGTTCCTGGCCAACACCTTCGGCTACGCACAGCGCCGCGCGCTGGCCGAACATGCCTACCAGCGCACCCGCGCCGACCTGCGCTCGCGCCGCAGCACGCTGGCACTGACACTGGCCCGACACGGCATCGGGCTGAACAACGAGGTGCTCGACGACACGCACCGCACCCTGGTCGGACGCAAGCGGCGGTTGCGCACGCGCGCGGCGCGCACGCTCAAGCGCCTGGACGAGGTGCTGAACGATCTGGACCGGGCATTGGCCGAACGCGGCGTCTGAGCCGCGCCGTGCCGTGGCGCGAAATGATCGCCGTTGCCTGCGTTGGATCGCGAAAGCTCAGGCTCTCAGGCCAGGTAGCGAGCCTCCAGGTGCGCCTTGAAGTGCGCCGGGTTCAGCGTCTCGCCGCTGGCGCGCAGCGCCAGTTCGTCGGTGGTCCAGCGGCTGGCCTGAGACCAGATGTGCTCGCGCAGCCAGTCGAACACCGG
>DASQFA010000313.1:0-4193 GCA_035633375.1 Rubrivivax sp. | reverse complement strand
CATGTCGCCTCGCCTGGCCAGCGAGGCGCGGCGCTTCACCTGGCTGGTGGATGTGCTGTACGACCGGCAGGTGAAGCTGATCCTGTCAGCCGAAGTCGAAGCCGAGGCGTTGTACACCCAGGGCCCGATGGCGCATGAGTTCCTGCGCACTGCCTCGCGCCTGAAAGAGATGCAGACCACGCAATACCTGTCACTGACGCGGCGCGTTGTGGATACCACCTTGACATGAGCCCGTTGCACGGCCTTCGGCCAGTGGCTCCGAGCCTGTGGCTGGCCGTGCGCAGCATGCAGGCAGTGCCGGCTCGCGTCTTGGTGGACCAGCACCGTCGAAGCGGGGCGCAGGCTTCGGCAAACCTGTCCTGCCGGTGCTCCAGCATGCTTGCGCGGCTGGTGCTGGTGCTGGTGCTGTGCCAGGGCTCACCCGCCCATGCCACCGAGCCGCCCGGCGCGGCGCCTGAACGTGAAGAGATCCGTCGCGAGCGCGCGGCCGTGGAGTCGCGCTACAAGCAAGGCGAGTTCGCCTGCCGCGATCGCTTTGCGGTCACGGACTGCGTGAACGAACTGCAGGCTCAGCGCCGCGAGGCTCTTTCCGTGCTGCTGAAAAGGGAAATCGAGCTCGACGAAGCCAAGCGCAAAGCGGAAGCCGCCGAAAACTCCCGGCGCCTGGATGCCAAGCGCGCCGCGGCAGCGAGCCGCCCACGCCCCGTGCCCCGCGCCGAGCCCGCCAAGAGCGCGAGCGCTCCGGCCGCCGCCGGCCGGAGCGCCTCGGCCGCCGGCGAGCGGGCCAGAACCTCTTCCAAGACAGCCGACGACCCTGCGCAGGCTGCCGCACGCGTGGCCGCGCAGCAGCGCCGTGCCAGCGAGGCGGCGGCCCATCGCGAGCAGGTCGAACAGCGCAATGCAGAACGTGCGGCACGCGGCAAGAAATCGACCCCGCTGCCGGTGCCTGCGCCGCTGGCGCCGGCGGGTGCGGCGTCAAGCTGATCCTGGGCTGCGCGGCGCCCTGTACTTGCCGGCTGGGGCTGGCGCCGTCGCTGGCCACGCCTGGGCGGCAGGGCCCGCCGCGTGGGTAATGTGTGCTCAGGCCAGCGGATCGACGCGCAACAGGGCCAGGGACAGGTTGTCGCCACCGCCGCGCGCACGCTGGCGAGCCTTGTTGACGAGCATCTCGCTGGCTTCGCGTGGAGGCAGTGCGTGCAGGATCGCACCCATCTCCTTGGGCGTGAAGTAGTGCCACAAGCCGTCGCTGCAGGCCAGCAGCGCGTCGCCGAACTCCAGGCGATCGATCGCCGTCAGCGTGATCGGCGGGTCCTGGTGCGTGCCCAGGCAGCCGGTCAGCAGGTTGCCCTGGGGGTGCGTCAGCGCCTCGTCTTCGCTCAGCCGGCCTTCGTCGATGAGGCGCTGCACGAAGGAATGGTCGGTGGTGCGCATGGCCATGTCCGGCCCGCGGAAGTGGTACACGCGGGAGTCGCCGGCGTGCGCGATGCCGCAAGCCAGCGTCGGGTTGACCAGGAACGCGGCCAGCGTGCTGTGCGGCTCTTCCTCGGCGGTGATGGCCGTAAGCTTGATCATCAGGTGCGATTCCATCAGCACCTGGCGCAGCGTGGCGCAGGGATCGTCCTTCGAAGGCACGTAACGCTCGAAGATCTGGCGTGCCGTCATCATCACCTGGTCGGCGGCCTTGCGGCCCCCGCTCTTGCCGCCCATGCCATCGGCCACGATGCCCAGGGCGCATCCCGGCACGCGGCCATGCGCGATGACCTCGACCTGGTCTTGCTGGTAGGCACGGTCGCCGCGGTGCAGCCCGGTGGCGGCCGAAATGCGGAACGCCTGTTCTGGTGCATTCATGCCTGTGAATATAAACTCCAGCACATGGCGCAAAGTCTGCAAATGGATGACAACTTGCACTCGGTTCAGCGGCAATTGATCGAATTGCGCATGGAACACGCAGATATGGACGACATGATCGACCGCATCGCGCTGGCCCTGCCGCACGACGACCTGGCGCTGCGTCGCCTGAAAAAGCGCCGCTTGCTGCTGCGCGACCAGATCTCTCGCCTGGAGATCGAGCTCGATCCTCCGACGCCGGCTTGAGCACGCTGCCTGCAGGCCCGGCCGGCAACACGGCTGCGACGCGGCCGTCGTTGGCCGAGCTTGTGGCGATTGCGTTTTCCGGCGACGGCGCGCTCGCGCGCAGCGATCCGGACCTGGCGCAACGCGAGGTGCAGCAACGCCTGGCCGAGCAGGTGGCGCTGGCCATCGAGCAGCGCGGCGCCCTGGTGGCCGAAGCCGGCACCGGCGTGGGCAAGACCTTCGCCTATCTGGTGCCGCTGTTGCTGTCGGGGCGGCGCGCGCTGGTCAGCACCGCCACCAAGAGCCTGCAGGATCAGCTCTTCCTGCGCGATCTGCCGCGCCTTTGTGCGGCACTCGGGCTGCCCTTGACGCTGGCTTTGCTGAAGGGGCGCTCGAGCTACCTGTGCCTGCAGCGGCTGCAGCAGGCGCGGCAGAGTGACGAACTGCCCGATCGCTGGGCCGTGCGCACGCTGGCGCGTGTCGAGACCTGGGCGCAGGCCACGCGCAGCGGCGACCTGGCCGAACTTGAAGGCCTGGACGAGCGCTCGCCGGTGATCGCGCTGGTGACCTCGACGCGCGACAACTGCCTGGGCGGCGAATGTCCGCAGTACAAGGCCTGCCATGTGATGCAGGCACGGCGCGAGGCCATGGCGGCCGATCTGGTGGTGGTGAACCACCATCTGTTCTTTGCCGACATGGCGCTGCGCGACAGCGGCGTGGCCGAGCTGTTGCCCAGCGTCGATGTGGCGGTGTTCGACGAGGCCCACCAACTCGTCGAAGCCGGCGTGCAGTTCCTGGGCAGCCACCTGGGGACGGCGCAGCTCATCGACTTCGCGCGTGACCTGCTGGCCGCCGGGCTTCAGCAGGCGCGGGGCCTGCGCGACTGGGACGCCCTGGCGGCGGCGCTGGAGCTTGCCGCGCGCCAGTTGCGCCTGCTGTGTGCCGGGCCACTGCGCGAGGTGCGTGGCCTGATCAAGCTGGGCTGGGACGAGCGCGCACTGTCGCACGATTGGGCGCCGGGCCTGGCCGCGCTGGCCCAGGCCGCGCAGACGGTGGCGCAGGCCTTGCCCGAGCTGAAGGGCATCGGGCCGGATTTCGACAAACTCGAGCAGCGCGCGCTGGCCATCGAAGAACTGGCCGAGCGCTTCACGCAGCCGACCCCCACCGACCACGTGCGCTGGATCGACGTGTCGCCCCAACAGGCGCGGCTGGTCGAGTCGCCACTGGACATCCGCACGATGCTCAGCGAACAAAGGCTGGCCGCGCCGAAAGCCTGGATCTTCACTTCGGCCACGCTCGGCGACGACGAGCGCCTGAGCTGGTTCACCGCCTCCACCGGGCTCGAGGACGCGGTCACGCTGCGTGTGGGAAGCCCGTTCGACTATGCGGCCCACGCGCGGCTTTGGGTGCCGTTGCCTTTTCCCAAGCCGAACGACGCGGCGCACCCTGCGGCCGTCGGCGCGCTGGCGGCGCGCTGCGCGCAGGCGCTGGGCGGGCGCACCTTCGTGCTCACCACCACCTTGCGCGTGCTGCCGTTGATCGCCGAGGCCTTGCGCGAGGCCTTGCAGCGCGATGGCACGGCGATGGAACTGCTGGTCCAGGGCAGCCAGCCCAAGCGCGCATTGCTGCAGCGCTTTGCCAGCGGGCGTGATTGTGTGCTGGTGGGTTCGCAAAGCTTCTGGGAAGGCATCGACGTGCCCGGCGACGCGCTGCAATGCGTGCTCATCGACAAGTTGCCCTTTCCGCCCCCGAACGATCCACTGGTGCAGGCTCGGGTCAGGCAGATCGAAGCCCGCGGCGGCAACGCCTTCAACGAGTACTTCGTGGCCGAGGCGGCGGTGGCGCTGAAGCAGGGTGCCGGGCGCTTGATCCGCAGCGAAACCGACCGCGGCCTGTTGGTGGTGTGCGATCCGCGCCTGCGTCAGATGAACTATGGCGCCAGGCTGCGCGCGGCGTTGCCGCCGATGACCGAGCTGGCCGGGCCGCAGCAGGCCTTCGATTGGCTGGGCGAGCTGGCCGCGGCGCATTGAGGCCGGCGCGCCCGGCCTGCGCCAAGCCCCGCCGCCGCCAGGCCCCGCCGGCGCCAGGCCCTGCCTGCGCCAGCCGTTCAGCCCTTCAGC
>DASQFA010000312.1:0-1857 GCA_035633375.1 Rubrivivax sp. | reverse complement strand
TGGCCTGTCCTTCGACGTCACCGAAGCCGACTTCCGCAAGACCGTGCTCGAGCGCTCGCTCGAGGTGCCGGTGCTGGTGGACTGCTGGGCCCCCTGGTGCGCGCCCTGCCGCAACCTGAAGCCGGTGCTGGAAAAGCTGGTTCGCGAGTACGGCGGCAGCTTCCTGCTGGCCAAGCTCAACACCGACGAGGCGCCGCAGATCTCGGCCGCGCTGCAGATGCGCAGCATCCCGCTGGTGGTGCTGTTCATCGGCGGCAAGCCGGTGGACCAGTTCATGGGCGCGTTGCCCGAAGCGCAGGTGCGTGCGTTCCTCGACAAGCACTTCGGCGAGCAGCTCTCGGAAGCCGAAGCCCTGCGCCAGGATGCCGCCACCGAGCCCGATGCCTCGGTCGCCGAGGCCATGCTGAAGGATGCACTCTCGCTGGAACGTGGCAATGTCGAGGTGGCACTCGACCTGGCGGCGCGCGTCATCGACCGTGGCGCCTTCGACGATGCCACGACACTGCTGGAGTCGATGCCGCCCGGCCAGCGCAATGACCGGCATGCGGCGCTGCTCAAGCGCATCCAGCTCGCCAGGAACAAACCCGAAGGCGACGCCAAGGTCCTGGCGGCGCGCATCGCTGCGAACGCCAAGGATTTCGAGGCCCGCTTCGCGCTGGCCGCCCTGCAGGTCTACGCAGGCGACTTCAATGCCGCGTTCGACCAGCTGCTCGAAGTGGTGATGCGCGACAAGGCCGAGTGGCGGGACAAGGCTCGGCTGAAGCTCATCGAATGGTTCGAGGTCTGCCCCGACGCGGCTGCAGTCAGCCGCGGCCGGCGTTACCTGGGCATGTACCTGAACTGAGCGCAGCGACGCGCATCGCCGGGTGCGTCAGCCGCGCGTGCCGAAGATCGCGGTGCCGATGCGCACCATCGTGGCGCCCTCTGCCACCGCTGCCTCCAGGTCGGCGCTCATGCCCATCGACAGCGTGTCCAGTGCCAGGCCACCTTCGTTCAGCCCGGCCAGCAACTCGCGCAGCGCGTGGTGCGGCTCGCGCTGCGCGGTGAAAGTGTCCGCCGGCTCCGGGACCGCCATCAGGCCGCGCAAGCGCACGCGCTGCGGCGGCAGCTCGCTCACCGCCTGCGCAACGGCCGCCACCTCCTGCGGCAGCAGCCCGCTCTTGCTGGCTTCGCCGCTGATGTTCACCTGCAGGCAAAGCTGCAGCGGCGGCAGCGCTGCAGGGCGCTGTTCGGCCAGACGCTGCGCGATCTTCAGCCGGTCGACCGAATGCACCCAGTCGAAGTGTTCGGCCACGACGCGGGTCTTGTTGCTCTGCAACGGGCCGATCAGGTGCCAGCGCAGATCGGCGCGCAGGTCGGCCAGCGCATCGATCTTGGCCAGCGCCTCCTGCACGTAGTTCTCGCCAAAATCACGCTGACCCGCGGCATGCGCCTGGCGCAAGGCTGTTGCTTCGAAGGTCTTGCCCACCGCCAACAACGTGACGCTTTGCGCAGGCCGGCCCGACTCGTGACAGGCGCGTGCGATGCGCTGCCGCACTTGCTGTAAGTTCGCTTCGATGCTCGCCATAATGCCCTGAGCTTATCGCCTCCGGGCGCGCCACCACCCATGGACATCACGCAACTGCTGGCCTTCTCGGTCAAGAACAAGGCCTCCGACCTGCACCTTTCGGCCGGCTTGCCGCCGATGATCCGGGTGCATGGCGACGTGCGCCGCATCAACATCGAGGCGCTGGACCACAAACAGGTCCACGCCATGGTGTACGACATCATGAACGACGGCCAGCGCAAGGTCTACGAAGACATGCTGGAGTGCGACTTCAGCTTCGAGATCCAGGGCCTGGCGCGATTTCGCGTGAA
>DASQFA010000311.1:0-1612 GCA_035633375.1 Rubrivivax sp. | reverse complement strand
GCTGCCCAGACCCAGGCCGATGAGCCCACCCATCGAGGTGCCGACCCAATCCACCACCTGCGCGTCCAGCCGCGCCAGCAGGCACACCATGTCGGCCACGTAATGGGGAATGGCATAGCCCATCGGATCGGCCAGCCAGTCCGAGCGGCCGCGACCGACCACGTCGGGGCAGACCACGCGGTACTCGCCGGCCATGGCACGCGCCAGCATGTCGAAATCGCGGCCCTGGCGAGTCAGGCCGTGCACGCACACCAGCACCTTGGGGTTGGCCGCATCGCCCCACTGCCAATAGGCCATGCGATGCAGGCCGCGGCTGTCGAGGCATTGCACATCGCGCAACACGGGTTCGGTCATGGGGCTGCTCCCTGAGTCAGGGAGAACATGCTAACAACGCGCGGCCGACGCCACGGGCGCAAGGTCTGGCGCGGCGCGAGGCGCGTACGGCGCTGCTTCGGCGCGTGTGGCGGCTGCGCGCGCTACTTCATCTGCACCGTGCCGCTGACCGTGGCGCTGACGCTGGCCTTGCCGGCTTCCACCGGCAGCGCCTGCTCGGCCATCGCCGCGGACGCCATGCCCGCGCGAAACATCGGCACCGGCGGGCTGTGCATGTCGCTGCCGCTCACCTCCACCGCACGTATCGACGTGGCGCCAAAGCCGAACTCCCTGGCATAGGCCTCGGCCTTGGCACGAAAGCGCGCGATCGCCTGCGCGCTGACCTCGGCCTCGACCTTCTCCCGCGCCTGGCGTGAAAGGCTGTAGCCGACACGCGCCACGCTCATCGTCTGGATCCTGCCGACCAGGCGCGTGATGGCCTGGCTGTCGGGGCCTTCGACCAGCAGCTCGGCCGTGCCCTGCCACTGGGTGGCACCGCCCTTCGGGGCGTAGCGGGGATAAAGCGAAAAGTTACCGGTGCTGACCTCGACCTGGCCGGGCTTGGCGATCTTGCGCGCCTCGACCAGCGCCGCGTCCAGCGCATGCATCAGCTGCGACTGCACGACGGCGGCATCCGGGCCCTCGCGTTGCGTCGAGAAGCCGACGTTGAGTACATCGCGCGTCACCTCGACGCTGGCCGTGGCCGACAGCGTCAGCAGGTTGGCGGCGCCGGGCGGGATGACCTCGGCGCGCGCGGGCAGCATCGCCGCAACTGCCACCAGGGCAGCCAGTGCACGAGCGGATTGGGTGTGCTTGAAGTTCATGAAAGTGCCTTCGGGTGGCATGGCGGCGGCAGGCCGGGTGACCCTTATAGCGTGTGGCATCGGTCACGGGTTGACCGGTCCGGCCCTGCAGCGCCACCAAATAGAGCTGTAACAAACGGTCAATACCGGCGGCAGGCTGCTCAAGAAGGCTCGCACAATGCCGTTGTTACAAATTTGGAGTGCGTCATGACCCAAGCACCAAACGCGCGGCCAAACCGCGTCGTAATTGTCGACGACGACGCGCGCATCCGCGATCTGCTGCGTCGTTACCTCACTCAGGAAGGCTTCGACGTGCTACTGGCCGAGGATGCCAAGGCGCTGAACCGTCTGCTGACGCGCGAGACCGTCGACCTGATCGTGCTCGACCTGATGCTGCCCGGTGAAGACGGCTTGTCGATCTGCCGCCGCCTGCGCTC
>DASQFA010000310.1:0-6048 GCA_035633375.1 Rubrivivax sp. | reverse complement strand
GCTGCCCAGACCCAGGCCGATGAGCCCACCCATCGAGGTGCCGACCCAATCCACCACCTGCGCGTCCAGCCGCGCCAGCAGGCACACCATGTCGGCCACGTAATGGGGAATGGCATAGCCCATCGGATCGGCCAGCCAGTCGGAGCGGCCGCGACCGACCACATCAGGGCAGACCACGCGGTACTCGCCGGCCATGGCACGCGCCAGCATGTCGAAATCGCGGCCCTGGCGAGTCAGGCCGTGCACGCACACCAGCACCTTAGGGTTGGCCGCATCGCCCCACTGCCAATAGGCCATGCGATGCAGGCCGCGGCTGTCGAGGCATTGCACATCGCGCAACACGGGTTCGGTCATGGGGCTGCTCCCTGAGTCAGGGAGATCATGCTAACAACGCGCAGCTGAGAGCTTGAGAGTCTTTCGCTCATGCCCGCTCATCACGCCAAAACGCCCCCGCTCGTCGTTGCAAATGCTCGCCATAGCCCGGGCTATGGCTGTGCTTTGCGCCTAGATCTGGGGCCTCCTGACGCGCTGCTCGGGCACGCCCGAAAAACTCTCAAGCTCTGACGCGACGGGCGCAAGGTCTGGCGCGGTGCGAGGCGCGTACGGCGGCTGCGCGCGCTGCTTAGGCGCGTGTGGCGGCTGCGCGCGCTACTTCATCTGCACCATGCCGCTGACAGTGGCGCTGACGCTGGCCTTGCCGGCTTCCACCGGCAGCGCCTGCTCGGCCATCGCCGCGGACGCCATGCCCGCGCGAAACATCGGCACCGGCGGGCTGTGCATGTCGCTGCTGCTCACCTCCACCGCACGTATCGACGTGGCGCCAAAGCCAAACTCCCTGGCATAGGCCTCGGCCTTGGCACGAAAGCGCGCGATCGCCTGCGCGCTGACCTCGGCCTCGAGCTTCTCCCGCGCCTGGCGTGAAAGGCTGTAGCCGACACGCGCCACGCTCATCGTTTGGATTCTGCCGACCAGGCGCGTGATGGCCTGGCTGTCGGGGCCTTCGACCAGCAGCTCGGCCGTGCCCTGCCACTGGGTGGCACCGCCCTTCGGGGCGTAGCGGGGATAGAGCGAAAAGTTACCCGTGCTGACCTCGACCTGGCCGGGCTTGGCGACCTTGCGCGCCTCGACCAGCGCCGCGTCCAGCGCCTGCATCAGCTGCGACTGCACGACGGCGGCATCCGGGCCCTCGCGTTGCGTCGAGAAGCCGACGTTGAGCACATCGCGCGTCACCTCGACGCTGGCCGTGGCCGACAGCGTCAGCAGGTTGGCGGCGCCGGGCGGGATGACCTCGGCCCGCGCGGGCAGCATCGCCGCGACTGCCACCAGGGCAGCCAGTGCACGAGCGGCTGGGGTGTGCTTGAAGTTCATGAAAGGGCCTTCGGGTGGGATGGCGGCAGCAGGCCGGGTGACCCTTATAGCGCGTGGCATCGATCACGGGTTGACCGATCCGGCCCTGCAGCGCCACGAAATAGAGCTGTAACAAACCGTCAATACCGGCGGCAGGCCGCTCAAGAAGGCTCGCACAATGCCGTTGTTACAAATTTGGAGTGCGTCATGACCCCAGCACCAAACGCGCGGCCAAACCGCGTCGTGATTGTCGACGACGATGCGCGCATCCGCGATCTGCTGCGTCGTTACCTCACACAAGAAGGGTTCGACGTGCTTCTGGCCGAGGATGCCAAGGCGCTGAACCGCCTGCTGACGCGCGAGACCGTCGACCTGATCGTGCTCGACCTGATGCTGCCCGGTGAAGACGGCTTGTCGATCTGCCGCCGCCTGCGCTCGGCCAAGGACACCACCCCGATCATCATGCTGACTGCCAAGGTGGAGGACGTGGACCGCATCGTCGGCCTGGAGGTCGGCGCCGACGATTACCTGTCCAAACCCTTCAACCCGCGTGAACTGCTGGCACGCATCCATGCCGTGCTGCGCCGCCGCCCCACGCTGGAAGCCCCAGGCGCGCCTTCCAAGGAGGCGCAGATCGTCAGCTTCGGACCCTTCGAGTTCGATCTGTCCTTGCGCCGGCTGTCCAAGGATGGGCAACAGATCTCGCTGACCACCGGCGAGTTTTCGATGCTCAAGGCGCTGGTGCGCCACCCGCGCCAGCCGCTGTCGCGGGACAAGCTGGCGCAACTGGCGCGCGGGCGCGAGTTCGAGCCCTTCGACCGCAGCCTGGATGTGCAGATCTCGCGCCTGCGCAAGATGCTCGAGCCCGACCCGGCCCAACCGCGCTACATTCAGACCGTGTGGGGCGTGGGCTACGTGTTCGTGCCGGACGGCGTGCACGCCTAAGACGCCGTTCGCCGCCAGCATTCGGCGCCGGTGATGCGCAGCGTCGCGGCGCCGAAAACCGGGCCCGAGTCCCCACTTGCCGCATCGCGCCAGGCTTTGGCGCGGTCTGCCTTCTGGTCGATTCGTCCCGGTTTCAAAGTGGCCCGCCAACCCGTTGAACTGAGCCTCTTCTGGCGCACCTTTTTCCTGCTGGCATTGCTGCTGGCGGGCGGCATCTTCGCCTGGGTGCAGACGCTGCGGGCGATGGAGTTCGAGCCGCGCGCGGTGCAGGCCGCGCAGCAGACCGCCGAACTGGTGAACCTGTCGCGCACCGCGCTGAGCACCGCCGACGCGATCAACCGCGTCGCGCTGGTCAAGACCATGCGCGGGCAGAAAACGGTGCGTGTGCTGCCGCGCGAGCCGGGCGACCGCTGGGAACCCTATGCCACCGACCGCTTCAGCCAGAACGTCACCGGCGAACTGAAATCGCGTCTCGGTCCCGACGCCGTGGTGGCACGCAGCGTCAACGGCCAGACCGGCATGTGGGTGGGCTTCTCGATCGACCAAGACCGCTACTGGCTGCAGACCGAAACCGCGCACGCCGGGCCGTTGACCAGCAGCACCTGGTTCGTCTGGCTGGGCATTGCGCTGCTGGCCACGCTGGTGGGCTCGGTGGTGATCGCGCGGCTCATCAACCGGCCGCTGCGCGACCTGTCCTTCGCCGCCAGCCGCATCCGCGAAGGCGACCTCGATTCGCGTCTGGACGAAAACACCCTGACCAGCGAGATCCGCGAAGTCAACCGCGGCTTCAACCGCATGGCGCGCGAACTCGCCAAGGTGGAAGAAGACCGTGCGGTGATGCTGGCCGGCATCTCGCACGACCTGCGCACACCGCTGGCGCGCTTGCGCCTGGAAACCGAGATGAGCGTCAGCAACGACGAGGCCAAGCGCAACATGGCGCTGGACATCGAACAGCTCGACACGATCATCGACAAGTTCATGGACTATGCGCGCCCGGGCGAAGCCGAGATGCGCCCGGTGCACCTGTCGCAGTTGATCGACCGCGAGGCCGCGCCCTTCCGTGACCCGGCAGAGATCCGCATCAACTCGCGCGTGGCCATCGACCTGGCGGTGATGGCCGACGACACCGAACTCGGCCGCGTCTTCTCGAACCTGTTCGAAAACGCCCGGCGTTATGGCCGCAGCACCGATACCGGCATCGCCGTCGTCACCCTGAGCTACGCGCGCACCGGGCCGTGGGTCGTCGTCACCGTGCGCGACCAGGGCCCGGGCGTGGCGCCCGAAAGGCTCAGCCAGCTGACCACACCCTTCTTCCGTGGCGACGCGGCGCGCACCGCAGCCACCGGCGCCGGGCTCGGCCTGGCCATCGTGGAAAAGTCGCTGCAGCGCATGGGCGGCACGCTCGAGCTGGCGAATGGGCCCGACGGCGGGCTGATGGTGCATCTGCGCCTGAAGCTGGCGCCGTAGCTCAACCAGGCCGGCCACCCGGGGCAGGAGCACGCGCGCGCCAAAGGGCGGGCGCTGCGACGCTGCCGCGGCAACGCCGATGGCCGCGCTCAGCCGCGCTGCAGCAGGCACACGGCGCGCGCCTCGATGGCGCGGCCCTCACCCACCGGCCCCATCTTCTCGGCCGTCTTTGCCTTGACGTTGATGTGGGCCACGTCGATGGCCAGTGCCCGCGCGATGTTCGCGCACATGGCCGGGATGTGCGGCGCCATCTTCGGCGCCTGCACGATGAGGGTGCTGTCGATGTTGACGATGTCCCAACCCGCCGCGCGCACGCGCCGCGCGGCTTCGGCCAGCAAGGCCAGCGAGTCGGCGCCCTTGAAGGCGGCATCGGTGTCGGGAAAGTGGCGCCCGATGTCGCCCAGCCCGGCAGCGCCGAAGAGCGCATCGGTGATGGCATGCAACAACGCATCGGCATCCGAATGGCCGAGCAGCCCGTGGCTGTGTTCGATGTGCACGCCGCCCAGCCGCAACGGCCGGCCCGGCACCAGCGCATGCGTATCCCAGCCTTCGCCAATGCGCAGGGCCGGTGTCATGGCGTCGCCACCGTGTCGCGGCTGCGCAGCAGGCGTGCCGCCAATGCCAGCTCGGCCGGCCAGGTGAGCTTGAAGTTCTCCAGCTCGCCGCGCACCAGCAGCGGCGCATGGCCCAGTGCTTCCACGGCGCTGGCCTCGTCGGTAACCGCCGCACCGGCTTGTGCCAGCGCACGCTGCAGCAGGCCCAGCCGGAACATCTGTGGCGTCTGCGCGGCCCATTTGTCGCTGCGCTCCAGCGTGCACGCGACGCGGCCGGCCTGGCCCTGCTTCAGGGTGTCGGCCACGGGCAGGGCCAGCAGGCCACCGACCGCGTCGGCATGGCAGGCGTCGATGAGCCGATCGACCCACTCGGCGCGCAGCAGGCAACGCGCCGCATCGTGCACCAGCACCCAATCGGCTGCGTCGGCGCCGCGCCGCAGCAGCTCGGCCAGGCCGTTGGCCACCGTGTGCGCGCGCGTCGCACCGCCGCAGCGCGCCACCCAGGCGCGCCCACCGCTGAACTCCGGGGCGTGCGTCTCGAACTGCGCATCGCCGGGCGCCAGCACCACCAGCGTGGCGCTCAGCCGTGGCACCCGGGCCAACGCGGCCAACGTGTGCGCCACCATCGAACGCGCTTCGATGCGGGCGTACTGCTTCGGGCCATCCAGGCCGGCGCGCTCGCCCACGCCGGCGCAAGGCACGAGGGCAAAGTACCTGGCGTCTGCCGGGTTTGCACCGGTCCGCGCGGGCACACCTGGGTCAAGGGCAGTCGGCGCATTCACACATCTATGGTAACGGGCGCTATGCACCGGCCGGCCACGGCGCGGCGGCGGCGGCGCGCTGCCTACAATGCACAGGTCGCCCCACAGCAGCCGCTGCGGGGCGCTTTGTGTTGTCTGCGCCATCCATGCAACTGCCCTCGATCGCCCGCGGCAAACGCCATGCCCTGCCTCGCCCCGTCGGCTCTGCCGATGCGCTGCTGCTGGCACAGTACGCCCAGGCGCGGGCGGCCCAAGGGCAGGTGCTGGCCGTCATCGCCGCCGAGCCGGCCGACGTGCAGCGCCTGGCCGACGAGATGCCGTTCTTTGCGCCGGCACTGCGTGTGGCCGTGTTCCCGGACTGGGAAACGCTGCCCTATGACAACTTCTCGCCCCACCAGGACCTGATCTCGGAGCGCCTGGCAACGCTATGGGGCCTGCGCAACGGCGACTTCGACGTGGTGCTGCTCAGCGCCAGCACGGCGCTGACCCGTCTTGCGCCACCGGCCTTCATGGCCGGCTACACCTTCCACTTCAAGCAGAAGATGCGGCTGGACGAAGCCGCGCTGAAGGCACAGCTCACGCTGGCCAGCTACAGCCATGTCAGCCAGGTCGTGTCGCCGGGCGAATACGCGGTGCGCGGCGGGCTGATCGACCTGTTCCCGATGGGCAGCCCCGTCCCCTACCGGGTGGACCTGTTCGACGACGAAATCGACAGCATCCGCACCTTCGACCCCGACAGCCAGCGCAGCCTGTACCCGGTGCCGGAGGTGCGCCTGCTGCCCGGGCGGGAATTTCCGATGGACGACCCGGCGCGGGCCAAATTCCGCAGCCGCTGGCGCGAACTGCTGGAGGGCGACCCGACCAAAAGCCGCATCTACAAAGACATAGGCAACGGCGTGGCCACCGCCGGCATCGAGTACTACTTGCCGCTGTTTTTTGAAGAGACCGCCACCGTGTTTGACTACCTGGGTGCC
>DASQFA010000309.1:0-1785 GCA_035633375.1 Rubrivivax sp. | reverse complement strand
CCAGGTGGCTGTCGGCAGCACGATGTCGCTGTACAGGCAGGTGGTGCTCATGCGGAAATCCAGCGTCACCAGCAGGTCGAGCTTGCCTTCGGGGGCCTTGTCGTGCCAGACCACCTCGCTGGGCTTGGCGTCATCCTTGCCGAGATCTTTGCCCTGCACGCCGTTGCTGGTGCCGAGCAGGTGCTTGAGGAAGTACTCGTGACCCTTGCCGCTGGAGCCCAGCAAGTTGGAGCGCCACACGAACAGGTTGCGCGGCCAGTTGTTCGGATGGTCCGGGTCGGTGCAGCTCAGCTTGAGCGAGCCGGACTGAAGCCCCTTGACCACGTGCTCCTTGGCATCGACACCGGCGGCAACCGCGTCACGCGCCACTTGCAACGGATTGGTCTGCAACTGCGGGGCGCTGGGCAGCCAGCCCATGCGCTCGGCGCGCACGTTGTAGTCGATCATGCTGCCGCCGTAGAGCTTCTTGTCGGCCAGCGGCGACAGCACTTCGTCCATGCCGAGTTTCTCGTAACGCCACTGGTCGGTGTGGGCATAGAAGAAGCTGGTGCTGTTCATCTGCCGCGGCGGGCGGATCCAGTCCAGCGCAAAGGCCAGCGCCGTCCAGCCGGTCTGCGGGCGCAGCTTTTCCTGGCCCACGTAGTGCGCCCAGCCGCCACCGCTCTTGCCGACGCAGCCGCACATCATCAGCAGGTTGATGACGCCGCGGTAGTTCATGTCGGCGTGGTACCAGTGGTTCATCGCCGCGCCGATGATGATCATCGACTTGCCCTGCGTCTTGTGCGCGTTCTCGGCAAACTGCTGCGCCACGGTGATGAGCTGCGCACGCGGCACGCCGGTGATCGATTCCTGCCAGGCCGGCGTGTAGGGCGCGTTGTCGTCGTAGTCCTTGGCGCCGCTGCCCAGGCCGCGGTCGATGCCGTACTGTGCCGCCTGCAGGTCAAACACCGTGGCCACGACGGCGTGACGCTCCTCGCCGGCCTTGCCCAGGCGGATGCGCACCGCCGGCACCTTGGCACGGTTCAGCTCGCCCTGCTGCACGTTGGCGGTGAAGTGCGGGGTGTCGGCGCCGGCAAAGTAGGGGAAGGCGACGTCCACCACGTCGTGCGCCTGCGCCTCGCCTTCCAGCACCGACAGCTTGAGCTTCACCGCGCCGTCGTGGCGCGCTTCCTTGTCCTCGAGGTTCCACTTGCCCTGGTCGGCGCGGCCCTCGGGGCCCCAGCGAAAGCCGATCGAACCATTCGGCAGCACCACCTTGCCGGCGTCGTCGAAAGCCAGCGTCTTCCATTCCGGGTTGTTGGCCTGGCCGAGCTTGCCGTTGAAGTCGCTGGCGCGCACATAGCGGTCTGGCACCAGCGTGATGCTGCCGTCGGGGAGCTGGTGTTCTTTGAGCATCACCAGCATCGGCAGGTCGGTGTAGCGGCGCGCGTAGTCATCGAAGTAGGCGCTGCGCCCGCCCGGCACGGCGCCATTGGCGTCACCGAAGAAGAACTCGCGCAAAACCACATGGCCCATGGCCATGGCCATGGCCGCGTCGGTGCCCTGCTTGGGGTGCATCCAGATATCGGCCAGCTTGGCGACCTCGGAATAGTCGGGCGTCACCGCCACCGTCTTCGCGCCCTTGTAGCGCACCTCGGTGAAGAAGTGCGCGTCGGGCGTGCGCGTCTGCGGCACGTTGCTGCCCCAGGCGATGATGTAAGTGGAGTTGTACCAATCGGCCGATTCGGGCACGTCGGTCTGCTCGCCCCAGACCTGCGGGCTGGCCGGCGGCAGGTCGCAGTACCA
>DASQFA010000308.1:0-3598 GCA_035633375.1 Rubrivivax sp. | reverse complement strand
ACGCCGACGCCCAGCAGCAGGAAGAACAGGAATATGACTCTTCGCAAGTACGTCACTGTGCAGGAACACTATCAGCGTTCCATTTCAAGTCAAGTCAAGTCTTAGTCTTAGACCAGCGCGAGCGACCCATTCATGGGTAGTGCTTGAAGTTGGTTTCCGCATTGCCGACGGCAGGCCCGGCTTGGCCAGGAGGATCTCCCGCTCGCTAAGCGTCTCCATGAGCAGGCCACCTTATCCGAGGGCGAGGGGCCTTCCGCCGCCGCCGGCGGCACGCCGATGTAGTCACCGCCGCGGGCAGCGTCACCGCATCGCCGTCAACGCAACCCGCGGCCGGCACACCATGGTGCGCTCGCCTTCGACGATGTGCTGGCCTCCGCCGCCACGGCAGGTTCGGATCGATAGGCGGTCGATGCAGAGCGACTTGGGCACTACCACCGGACTGCTCATGGCATCCCATGTCGGCAAATCACAACCCAGCTGCGGTTTACCCCTTGGTTTACCCCTCAGGTCCAACAAGAGAAAACGGATCACAGCGTACAGCTGTAACCCGTTGATTTTGTTGGTAGGCGCGAATGGACTCGAACCATCGACCCCCACCATGTCAAGGTGGTGCTCTAACCAGCTGAGCTACGCGCCTGCAAAGGCTGAAATTGTAGCAGCGCCGCGCGCGCCTATTTGCGCCGGGCGCGGCGTACGCCGGCCACCCGCCCCATCTGCAACAGCACCGGCGCCAGGCGGCTCGTGTCACTGACCTCGACGGTGAAGGTCATCCAGGCGGTGCGGCCGCGTGAATCCTTCACCGACTGGGTGTGCACGCCGCTGACGTTCATCTTCTCCTTGGCCAGCAGTTCGGAGATGTCGCGCAGCAGGCCCTGGCGGTCTTCAGCCTCGACCAGCAGGTCCACCGCATAGGCGGCATGCGCTTGCGCGCGCTGCGCACCCCAGGCCACGGCGATGAGCCGCTCGGGTGCGCGGCTGACCATGTGCCGCAGGTTGCTGCAGTCGGCGCGGTGGATGGCCACACCCTTGCCGCGTGTCACGAAGCCACCGATCGCGTCCGGCGGCGCCGGCCGGCAGCAGCGTGCCAGGCTGGTGAGCAGCGATTCGACGCCGACCACCAGCACGCCCCCCTTGTCCGCCTCGGCCCCGGCGCGCGGCCTGCGCAGCGCGATGAGTTCGTCCGCCGTGGGTGTGGGGGCCGGCGGGCGCAGCAGGTTCTCGATCTGGTGCAGCGAGTATTCCTCCTTGCCCACCGCCTCGAACAGCGCATCGGCCTGGTCGAAGCCGAGTTGTTCGGCCAGGTGCTCCAGCTTCAGCGCGGTGCGGCCCTCGCGCTGCAGCAGCTTTTCCACCAGCTCGCGCCCGCGCGCGATAGTCAGCGCCTGCGCCTGCGCGTGGAACCAGGCGCGCACCTTGGCGCGTGCGCGCGGGCTCTTCAGGAAACCGAGTTCGGTGTTCAGCCAGTCGCGCGACGGCCCCCCTTCCTTGGCGGCGATGATCTCCACGGTCTGGCCGTTCTTCAGCGGCGTGTGCAGCGGCACCAGTGCGCCATCGACGCGCGCGCCGCGGCAGCGGTGGCCTATGTGGGTGTGCAGGCTGTAGGCAAAGTCCACCGGCGTGGCGGCGGCGGGCAGCTCGATCACCGCCGCCTGTGGCGTGAAGACGTAGATGCGGTCGTCGAACACGCCGTCGCCCGCACCCGGCGATTCGCGCTCGGAGACTTCGCGCTCCCAGGCGAGCAGCTGGCGCAGCACCGAGCGGCGCGCCTCGGCCACCCGCTCCTCGTAGTCGCCGGCCGCGCTGATGCCGGCATAGCCGCGCGCGCCGGCTTCCTTGTAGGCCCAGTGCGCCGCCACGCCGTGCTCGGCATGTTCGTGCATGGCGCGCGTGCGGATCTGCACTTCCAGCGCGGCGCCGTCAGCGCCGCGCACGACGGTGTGCAGCGACTGGTAGCCGTTGGCCTTGGGCTTGGCGATGTAGTCGTCGAACTCGCCGGGCACCGGCGTGTAATCGTCGTGCACGCGCGCCAGCGCGGCGTAGCAGGCGCCGACGTCGTCGACGATGATGCGCAGCGCGCGCAAGTCGAAGATATGCGCGATATCGATGCCCTTGCCGCGCATCTTCTTCCACACGCTGTATAGGTGCTTGGGTCGGCCCTGCACCTCGCAGTGCAGACCGGCGGCCGCGAGTTCGCCGGCCAGCCGCTGGCGCGCCGATTCGATGGCGGCTTCACGCTGCGCCCGCTTGCCGTCCATCAGCGCGGCCATGCGGTGGTAGTCCTCGGGCTGCAGGAAGCGGAAGGCCAGGTCTTCCAGCTCCCACTTGATCTGCCCGATGCCCAGCCGGTTGGCCAGGGGCGCGAACACGTCCTGAGATTCGCGCGCCAGTGCCTCGGGGCAATCGCGGTGGCTGGCGGCGTGGTAGCGCAGGGTCTGCAGGCGCGACGCCAGGCGCAGCAGCACCACACGCAGATCGCTGGCAAAGGCCAGCAGCATCTTGCGCACGCGCTCGGTCTGCAGCGTGCGGCGCTGCGCTTCGACCTGGGCGTCGCGCGTCGCGCGCTGGATCTGCACCAGCTTGCGCGTGTGGCTCACCAGGCTGGCATAGGAGGCACCAAAGGCCTTGCTCACCACCTCTTCGGGGCGCTGCAGGTAGTCGCCGGCATATATCAGGTAGGCCGCGGCGCGCATCGAGGGCGCCGCGCCGATGCCCTGCAGGATGGCGGCCACGCCATCGGCATGCGCCATCGCGTCTTCGCCGGTATCGAGCGGCTGCCCGCTGAGCAAGGGCTCGGCGAAGCTGCGCGCGCGGCGCAATGCATCGCTGCCGGCATCGTCGCCCACCGACGGCGGGCGTTCGCTGCCATCGGTCAGGCGCACGATCGGCGAGGCCAGGTCCGCAGCCTGCGTGGCCACGGCGCCGGCAAGGGTCTTCATGGCGAGAGCAGGAACTGTCTCAGCACCTCGATCTGCTGCGCATGCATCAGCGTCGGCGCGTGGCCCACGCCGGCGAACTCATGCAAGCTGGCGCGCGGGCCGCGCTGCGTCATGGCCAGCGCGGTGTCGCGTGCCAGCAGGTCGGATTCGGCGCCGCGCAGCAACAGCGTTCGGCAACGCAGCCGGTCGTAGCTCTGCCACAGCAGCGCCTCGCCCGCGGCCACCATGGCCGGCGTGACGGCGCGAAAAGGCACGGCGATGCCGGGGTCGCAGCGCGCGGTGAAGCCGCTGCGGCCGCCTTGAGTGTCGGGCTTGAGCTGCGGCGCGGTCAGGGCCAGCCACTGCTCGCGCGTGTGCGGGCCGAAGCCTTGGAACACGGCCCACGAGGCGTCCGCCGCCTCGTCCAGCGTCTCCCAGAAGGCGCTCTGGCCCACATAGCTGCCGATGCGCTGCAGCGCCTGCGGCTGGATCACCGGGCCGACGTCGTTGAGCACCAGCTTGCGCAAAGGCGACCCGTTCAGGCTGCCCAGACCCAGGCCGATGAGCCCACCCATCGAGGTGCCGACCCAATCCACCACCTGCGCGTCCAGCCGCGCCAGCAGGCACACCATGTCGGCCACGTAATGGGGAATGGCATAGCCCATCGGATCGGCCAGCCAGTC